>PLAD01000344.1 GCA_003134215.1 Armatimonadota bacterium | reverse complement strand
GGAGCCGATCCGCCAGGTCTTCCTGGAGCTCTGGCCGAACCTGCTGCAAATCCAGAACTATATCCCGACTCCGCCGCATCATCTCTGGTCCATCGCCGTCGAGGAGCACTTCTACCTCGCCTTCGCCCTGTTCATGGCATTGCTCATCAGTGGCGGGAATGCTGTCCGGCGGCTGAAGGTTATCCCCTGGATCACTCTCGCACTGGTCATCGCCTGTCTCGGACTGCGCTTGCTCAATTGGAACAAGCCCTTCGAGAATTACTCGCACATGTGGCGCACGCATCTCTGTGTCGATGCGCTCTTCCTCGAAGTCCATCCTGAGCCGGAAAAGGCGCTTTCGGACAGTGCGACCATGCTTCCACTGTCGGAACTGAAGGATCTGCTCAGGACCGCCTGCGAAATTCAGAAAATCGTCAGAAACGCCGCGGTACCATCTCTTTCATAATGTCGCAGATCAGTATTGTCATCCCCGCATATAATGCAGAAGAAGTTCTCACCGAAACCCTCCTCAGCGTGCAGAACCAGACATTCACCGATTGGGAACTGGTAATTATCGATGACGGCTCCCAAGACGGCACTTTCAATCTCGCCTCATCTTTCGCTCAATCAGATAGTCGAATCCGCGTAGTTCACCAGACAAACACCGGAGTCGCTGGTGCGAGGAACAAAGGAGTCGCTGAGATATCTTCAGGTTCCAAGGCAGTTATATTCTTTGATCATGACGACCTCTGGCGGCCGGATGCTCTTCAGGTTCTGTGGGACGCCTTAGCAAACAATCCGGACTCCGTCGGAGCTCACGCGCTCGGCCTGTTGGTCGAAACTTCCGCAAAGGGTAGAACCTTCACCACACACCAGGGGACGACCGTTGACTGGAAGCGCAGGAAGATGGTGCGTGCGTTCGGCACGACGCAGACTATCTTCTGTTCAAGGACCGAGCCGACCACGTTTAATGTTCAAGTCTACGACGGCTGTGTCTGCACACCGGGTCTGATGCTGGTCCGTCGCGAAGCGCTCGATCGACTTGGTTTATTTGATCCTTCGGTCGTTCCATGTGATGATTGGGACATGTGGGTACGGCTGAGCTTGCTCGGAGATGTGGTATTCGTCGATGATATCCTTCTCAACTGGTGCGTCTACGGGGGCAACTCTTCCCTGAACAAGGAGAAGATGGGGCAGGGCGTTTCCGACATTCGACGCAAAATGTTCACTTTGCCCGGGCTGACACCGGAACAGCAGCTGCTCGCACATACCCGCTACCGCCGTATGTATGCCTCCGTCGAACGACACAACGCCCAGGATGCATTCTCTTGGTCCAGACTGCTGTTTTCAAAGCAGAAATCAGCTGCAGCTCTGTGCTATCTCAAAATGGCGATTAGCTTGTACTTTCGGTACGTCGCCCTTAGCCTGGCCTGGGGCCCGGAACTCGACCGCGGACCTATTCCACGACGACTCAAAGACATCGCATTTCCTGCTGAATTGATGCCTGAGACAGCGGTTTCTGCCGGGGAAGACAAAGATGCTTATCTCAGTAGTCATTCCCTGTTATAATCGGCAAAAATACATTGGGGCCGCTATTGAAAGCGCCTTGGCACAGACCTGGGAGACGCTGGAAGTAATCGTTGTCGATGACGGTTCGACCGACGACAGCCTTTCGATTGTTAAGTCGTTCGGCGATCGAATTAAACTGATAGTCCAGCCCAACGGAGGCGTTGCTCAGGCGCGAAACACTGGAATCGATGCAGCGAGCGGTGATTGGATCGCCCTGCTCGACAGCGACGATATCTGGCTCCCGAATAAGCTTCAGAGACAGATGGACGTTTTGAAGCTATTTCCTGAGTCTGTGCTCCTGCACACGCTCTGCAGCACGATCGATGCTGACGACAAACCCTGCGGAGCGCCTGCACAGACTGTATCCGACAAGTTCGAACCCGAAGCGCTATTCAAGCTCATGCATCACTGCTTTCCTACGACTTCGAGTGTCATGATACGCAAAGACGTCTTGTTAAACGCGGGTAAGTTCGACGCTTATTTCGAACAGAATGGTGGCTTTGCCGCCGAAGACTGGGAGCTTTACGTCAGAGTCGCCGAATATGGCGGCTTCGGCTTCGTTGGGGAATCTTTAACCCTGTACCGAGTGCACGGCGACTCCAAGACTCTGAGCGATAAACTGCGTCACACCAACGGTCTTATTCTGCTGCGATCGCGCATCGAGGGCCGATCGGCTGAGTGGAGACTTAAATATGACGATACGGCCCTGAGGGAAGCGTTGCGGGTTCATCATCAGCAATACGCCCACGTGTTGGCTCGCCTAGGTGTCATACTGATGAGTCGGGACGATTTCCGAGGTGCCGCCGATGCTTTCAAAAAAGCGTTTGAGTTCGATAGCAAGTTGAAGCATAAGGCCCGTTATCTTTGGGCCAGATTACGCGCAGGAAATCGCGCCGACACTGCCAATGCATCGTCAGCTTAAAGTTCGGCAGAGTTAAGTTTTTATGGGATTATTTGTTGACCGATATCCGGAGTTTGTTCTTCCGGAGGATCCGGTAAACGTTAAGGTCAATCGCTGCAGCACATCTAAGGAAAATGCTCATCCAAGGATTCTGATCATGCGATTGGCAGCGTACGGCGACATTTTAATGGCAACTCCACTGCTATCGGCCCTGCGTTCTGCATATCCAACCGCACACATCACCTGGATTGTTGAGCGTCACCAGGCGGACACCATCTCCGCGAATCCCGAGATCGACGAACTTCTGTTATGGGAAGGCCGCTACTGGAAACGGCTGCTCCGCCGTGGCCTCGCGCCAATCTGGCTTGCCTGCGGAATTAAGTTTATCCGACAGCTCAATAGCGAGCCCTGGGATATATTTATATCGCTTCAGCCGGAGGAGTGGCCGCTCCTCACCCAAATGATTAAAAGCCCGGTAAAAGTCGGAATATTCGATACTTTTCGTCGCTTCTACCGCGCTAAAAAGACAAGTTCTAACACACGTCTATTTACACATCCTTACACAGTCGATGACCTACCGTTACACCGAACCGACCAATATCTTTTTGCATTGAAGGCACTACGATTGCAGCCCGATGTAAACAAAAAGATGACTCTCGGTATTACGGCCCAGGATCAAAAAGCTGCAGATCAGTTCCTCGTTGAGAACGGTCTCAATAGCCGAAATTTCGTTGTGATGGCTCCCTGTGCCACCTGGGTGACACGCTGCTGGGACGAACGTTGCTTCATTGAGCTTGGTAATCGTCTTGCATCTGACGGCTGCAGAGTCGTCGTTATCGGAAGCGCAAAAGAAAAAGATGCCGTCGGACGAGTCGTGTCGGGGCTTGATCGACCTCCGGCAATCAGTGACGGCGGACTGACTTTTCGCCAGACTGCAGCGATTATCGATCGCGCGTCGCTGCTTGTCAGCGGCGACACCGGGCCGATGCATGCTGCCGCGGCGCTTGGAACTCCATACACCGCCCTCTTTGGAGCGACTTCGCCCGAGTGGTACGGGCCGCTCTCCGGCGGTGGTCTCTGCCTTTCGCATCCGGTTCCGTGTGGGCCGTGCGACCAGAAGACCTGTTCGCAGGAAGGCGAAAAAAAGCTGCGATGTCTTAACCTCATCACTGTTGACACGGCCTATGCTGCCTGCGCCGGCCTGACCGAAGCGCACGATGTCTAATATCCTGATCATCAAGATGTGGGCGCTTGGGGACATTGTCATGGCAACTCCCATGCTGAATGCCCTGAAATCTCCCGACGAAAACCGCCAGGTGACCTGGCTGGTCGATAAAACTCATGCGGATGCCCTCCTGCGCCACCCACTGATCGATGAAGTGATTGTCATGGATACCGGCGAGTGGAGAAGACAGCTCAAGCGGTCAAACCTTGCCGCGTGGTCGAAAACTGCCTGGAATATGATGCGGTCGTTGTCATCGAAAAAATTCGACTCAGTCATTAATTGTCACCCTGAAAAGTGGTGGACACTATTATTTTGTCAGGCGCCAAATCGTGTCGCGCTCTTTCCTGGCAAAGCTGAAGCCTACTGGAGTGCGTTCTACAACAAAGTTATTGAACGGCCGACCAATCCTCGAGTTCACAATACGGTCCACTACCTGCTCGCAACCCGCGCACTCGATATTGCCGATGGTAACCTGCAAATGTCGATCGCCGACTCCCCGGCCGCAGATAGATCTATTTCCGAACTTCTGGAAGCACAGCATGTAGACGCCAGCCGAAGAGTGGTCTTGATGGCGCCGTATTCGACAGCGGAAAATCGTAACTGGCCCGACAAAAACTTCAAACTGCTCGCGGAATACCTAATTCGTAACCATGGCGCTTTTATTATTATTACCGCTGGTCCCTCAGATCGGTTGAGAATAGACGATCTTGCGGCAGGGCTTCCGCCGGGAAGTTCGCTCGCGGCGAACGATACCACTGTTGCGGAGTACATTGCTTTGATCCGGCGAAGCTCGCTGGTGATTTGCAACGATTCAAGCCCGCTGCATATTGCAGCCGCGCTCTGCGTCCCGTATATCGCGTTGTTCGGAGCAACTCCTGTTGACGAAAGATCTCCTCTGGTCGGAGCGGGCAGGGTGGTAGGCAGCAAGATCGAGTGCTCACCTTGTGACAAAATTACCTGTTCCAATATCGAGTTCCGCAAATGCATGAATGTGATCGAACTAAGAGAAGTCGAGACTGCTGCCACGGAATTGCTCGGCAGGCCGGATGTATAAGAAAATCCTCATCATCAAGTTCTGGGCGCTCGGCGACATTCTCATGGCGACCCCCTTACTTCGAGCTCTGAAAGAGCGCTACCCCGGCTGTAGTATTTGCTGGCTGGTTGACAGCCACTTTGCCGGAGCGCTCGAAGGCAATCCTTTGCTTGACGAAGTCATTCGCTTCGATTCCGGCGCCTGGAGGCGAGACTATCGCTACGGCAAGCTCGCCAAATACGTCGATACCGGACGGCGGTTGCGGCGATGCTTGACCGAAAAACACTTCGATTTGACAATCTGTCTGACGGCGGAAAAATGGTGGATGCAGTGGTTTATGACCGCTCCGCTCTCCGTCGGCCTCTTTCCGTCGGAGACCCCCGGATTTCTGGGAAGGTTCTTTACGCACGCGATCCCTATGCCGGCGAAGCCCAAGCCGCACAGCACTGACCATTATCTTCAAACGATTCGAGCGCTCGGCGAAACGGGGGACTTTGACAAGCGAATGGTTTGCACACCGACACCGCAAAGAGTGTCGGAGGTCGATGAGTTTTTAGCGCAACAGCCCGGATTTGACGCTGCCAGGCCAACGATTGTCCTGCACCCAGGGACCAGTCAGCCTGGCAAGTGCTGGCCCGCGAGTTCCTATACTGGGCTGATCGATATCCTTGGCCCCGGCTGTAATTTCGTAATCACCGGAAGTCCGGCGGAAGAAGAGCTTGCGATCAGCATCAAACAGGCATCGAAGCCGGCTGCCTCGGTCATAGTCGCCACTGGAAAATTGACCGAGTTTGGTCAAACGGCCGCGTTGGTGAGTCGAGCCGCATTGGTCGTATCAGGAGACACATCGCTTCTGCATGTGGCTTCCGCACTTGAAACACCGCTGGTAGGAATCTACGGCAGTACGAGGCCCGGAATCAACGAACCACTCTTCGGCCCTCGCGTTCTGCTGTACGACGACTCCGTGCAGTGTGCGCCTTGCTACAAATCGTCCTGCCCGTTGAAAGGCGCCGATTTTATGAAGTGTCAAGCCGCCGTCACGCCGGAGAACACCGCCGCA
>PLAD01000118.1 GCA_003134215.1 Armatimonadota bacterium | reverse complement strand
TTAAGTAGTCTTCCTCTCGCAGTTGTAGCCGTATTAGGCCTTCGAACCCCGGTGTAAGATCGCATCCATCGCACGGGATGTATTTGCAATCCTGACTTCAGGATAGTGTTTGTACAGGGGAATCATCTCAGCGACGACCGGGCCATGGTAGCCGATGCTCGAAATTGCATCCATGACGGCCGGCCAATTGACGTCTCCTTCGAGAAGATCTACAAATCCTTCGATCGTTCCTACAGCTTTACGGAAGTCTTTGAAGTGAACGCCAACAACACGATGTCCAAGGATTTTCAGCCATTGCTCCGGATAACCGTAGGGCAAAACATTCGCGACATCGACATACGCTCCGATTGCCGGAGAGTGAAAGCTGTCGATAAAGGTCGCCATTTCCATTGGACTGAGAAGAAATTTGTTCCAAACATTTTCGATTCCCAGGACGACATTATATTCTGTTGCTACAGAAAGAACCTTTTCTAGTCCAATTCGGGAATGCTCCCAGACAAAGCTGTAGTCTACCGACGCAACTTCAGGAGCGAAAAATATGTCTACCGCGCCCGGAATGGTCAGCAGTGTATAGGCGCCCAGGTCGGATGTAATCCGAACCATCTGGGAAAGGGCGCGTACTGCTCTTTCACGCTTGTCCTTTTCTGCGCTGGCAAGCGAGTAGTTCCAGTAAAGTCCAGATGCGACACTCGCGATTTCCAGTCCGAGTTCGCCTGCGATACCTCGGATTTCGGCGCAACGATTCGAGGGACTGTCAAGGTTAAGCTCCCCGCTTTCCCCGATGCAAAGCTCTACAGCTTCAAAGCCATGGCGCTTGGCCGATCTGAGGAACGATTCTATTGAAAGACTTCCTTCTAAACCGCCCGGCAGCGACCAGTAGTTAATAGATTTAAGGTTCATTTGTTGTAAAGTTTCAAGCGTATCGTTTCAAAATAAAGCCCGGCAAGTGTTATGCGCTGTATTCCGCAAGCAATCACCGACCGGGCAAGGTCTATCTCACTGCAAACTGAAGGTCGCCGCCAAGGTAGAGTCCGAACAGCTTGTTCCAGCCGCCTCTATATAACCGGACGGATTTGTGTTACCTGTTCCACAGTCAGTCGTCGACGAGTTTGTCGATCCGGCGGAAACGGCCGCAGGCCGGAAGAACTTTGCGTGATCATCAGCCAGGAGGTAGTTTGCACCGCCCGTATGGCGTCCGGTTGCGCCGGAATAGTAGTAGTAGGCCGGCTGACTGTAGTACTGCGTCGACGCGTTTCTGATATAACCGGTTACATACTGAAGCGTTCCGTATCCTGCGCTCCCGTACCGTCCGTCACCAGCAATAAGAGTTCCATTTCCGGAAGGCGAATACCCGCCGGTTCCTGCGTTCATGTAGGCGTCCGATGTGCTGACACTCGCAGGATCGGAGATTGTCCATATCGTGGAACTATAGTTGCCGGCCATCTCGCTGAGTAGAACTGTTTTGCTTGGTGAGGCGAACTGGGCAAGCGGATAACTCGTCACTGTTGAACCGTTCGGCGGCTGAATTACGTTGCTGTTGTAGCTGTAAGAGCAATGCGGATCTGGATCGGGATCGTCGGGGCACATGTAAACTCCCGTGCTCTTCACGTACGGATAGATTTGACCTGCCCAGCCGTTGCCGCCGGGGGTGTACCAGTTGACTCCGCACGGGGGATACTCATCATAATCCTGCTCGTACTGCGTTACCGCTAGACCAAGCTGCTTAAGATTGGACAGACACGCTGTCTGCCGCGCCTTCTCACGAGCCGACGCGAACACCGGGAAGAGAATAGCAGCGAGAATGCTTATTATCGCTATAACTACTAAAAGCTCAATTAAAGTAAAACCAAGTTTTTTGTGATCGTTCATTTTTCCGTCTCTCTCCAGTTAGTTCCGAATACATCGCGCGAAAAGTTCGCATCGCCTAACCGCGTCAATGCAGCAAAGAACATCACTCGACTTTGAATGAATTCAACGATCCTAACCAGTCCGTAAAAAGCACTTCGTATCGTCCGATTACTGTACTCTGTACGCAGGAGGTATCCCTGTTCGTCTTTAAGTACAACCACCGCCGGACCAGACTCTTTACCATCTGATACTTCCGTAACCGGTTACGGAAGTTATAAGATCATTATCGCATCAATTGTTTAGATTGTCAAGACCAGTTTGATTTTATTTTTCAAGCCGGTCTCTTTTCACTCACTGCCCTAGACGTACGGGCTGATGTGCCTTAACCGATTCATAGGCGGCCGTCGCCAATGCCAGGGCGCGTACCCCGTCCGATCCGGTTGCAATCGCCTCTGCCGGCTCTCCAGCGCACAGCCGAAGGAATTNNACATCGTTGTAATGCTCTAGGCTCTGTCCAAACAGGTCCAGGTCTAGGACGCCGCCGGTCCCAACCACTTGTAAGTTAACATCACCCCATGTAGGATAGGTTTTGGGCCTCGACCAGCTTGTGTCGAGTGTCGCAAAAATGCCGCTCGGATACGTAATCGTTAGTAAGCCGGCATCATCGACATCCTTCTTGTGAAATCCATCGCCCGACTCTGCATATACGTTCTCGGCCTCCTCGCCCAGAAGCAGCCAGATGAGGTCAGCGACGTGAACTGTGTGGTCGAGAATAGAGCCACCTCCAGAAAGAGCGTTGTCTATGAACCAGCCTCCCGGCATAGAGCCGCGATTCGTCCCTCGAATCGCGAGGACATCTCCAATCACCCCTGACTTCACCTGCTCGAGGAGCCTACGAAACGGAGGACTGTGTCGACATGGAAACGCCGTCACAAGGACTGTTCCTGCACTCACACATCGGCTGACCATCGCTGCGGCATCTTCGACAGTCGTCGCCAGAGGCTTTTCACAAAGAACAGTTTTTACCTTTGCATCGGCGCACGACTCGACTAATAGTCGGTGATAAATATTTTCACAGGCGACGATTGCGCCGTCTAGACGCAGGTCCAGGAGACGGTTCAATTCGGAGAAACTTGTAGATCCATACTTCCGGCTCATCTCAGCTGCACGTTCGGTATCTGAGTCCCATATTCCGACGATCTCCACGTCGTCCCTTCTGCTCAGCACATCGGCATAAGAAGTCGCATGCATGTGTGCGAATGATAGAAGACCAATTCGCAGCTTCTCATTTTTGACTGACATTGTTCTGTACTCACTTTAACTCTTGATTTCGTGTTAAGTAACAATTAACAAACCACTACCGAGCCATTCTCTGAGGGAAAAGGGTTCAGCGTTACTGCATTTCCAGAAGTTATCGACTGCAAAGCAGCAAGCGCGATCCTTGCCGCATCACGCGCTTCATAAACGGTAATTGGACTCGGACAGTCGCAGCGCAACGCGTCTACAAACGCGGACAATTCCTGGTAATAAGGATCGTCGGTGTCGAGCATCGGGCTTTCCGGCACAGCAACTCCTGAACTCTGCCCTCCCGCGGCGCGTACGGCGATCGAAAGAGGCGCGCTGTCCGCTGAATCGTGGGCGACCATCCCCTTGTCGCCGGCGATTTCAAAGGATGTACGAAAGCCACCCGGATGCGCCCACGATCCTGTTACGTGACCGATCACCCCCGAAGCAAAACGAAGCGTGACAAGTGCGTAGTCAAGTTTGGCGCTGTAATGGCTGCCGGCAAACAAGCCTTTAGCATAAACCCTTGTTACCGGCCCAAACACCCATCGGAGCCAATCGAAGTCATGGAGTATCATATCGAGGACGACGCCCCCGCTCTTCTCGGGATCAGCGTACCAATTTTCGCGGCCGGTAATCGAAGGAAACGCAGCCATTCGCGCTGTACGCACCGTGACAGGATTTCCGACCCCTCCGCTGTCGACAAATTGCTTCGCTTTGAGATACTCGGGAAAGTATCGGACGACATGGCCTGACATGACGGGGACGCCGGCGGTTTCGACAGCGCTCACAATTGCATCGCAGTCTTCGAGAGTCCGGGCGAGCGGCTTCTCAACGAAAATCGCTTTTCCTGCAGCTGCCGCCAGCTCCACATACCTTCTATGCGCAGGCGTCGGCGTGCAGATGTCGATGATATCCGGGCGGGCGCTTCTGAGTAAATTATCCCAATCGTTGTAGGCTTCGCCGGTTGCGACCGATGCATCGCGGCGCGTATCCAGAACGCCAACAAGCTCGACGCCTGGAATCTTACGCCACTGCTTCGCGTGCCAACCACCCATATTTCCTGCCCCGATGAGCGCAACTCGATAGGTCATGCTACCGTTCCTTCTTTCCTGCAGCCTCGCAATGGATGGCCGTCAAACCGTCATTGTCACCTTATTCAGTCCGCGCGGCGCATCAGGGTCAAGACCTCGATTCAACGCAAGGCGGCAAGCAAAAAGCTGGGCAGGTACCGCGTAAACCAATGGGCTTACCCAGTCCGGAACGCTTTGAGCGACTCTTATAGGGGTCTCGCTGAGCCCAAGGAGGCGCGTGTCATCCGAAATGCAAATGAGCTTCGCGCCCCCCTCCAGCACACGTCCGCCAAGATCCAGCATCGAATTGAACGTACTTCCACTTGGTGCAAACAAAAGGCACGGCAAGCCCGCTTCCACTTGGGCCACAGGTCCATGTCGAAAGTCAGCGCCGGAATAGGCCCTCGCCCCAATGTAGCAGGTCTCAATCAACTTAAGCGCAGCTTCCAGTGCCGTTGCCTGATTGAACCCTCGAGCCAGAACGATACATTCTTTCATGTCCGCCATCTGCTTTGCTGCTTCCGCTGCAGCTTTATCCAGATTGAGCGCAGATTCCATTGCCTGGATAGCAGCGGCGATATCCTTTTGAGATGCGATCACGTCGCTCGAGAGCGCGCTGGAAAGCAGTGCGGCCATGGCGATTGAGCTGGTGTACGTTTTGGTCGCTGCCACGCTCTTTTCCCGCCCCAGCCCCAGTCGCAGGACAAACTCAGACACTGCGGCGAGCGCCGAATGCGGGGTATTGACTATACATGCAGTAAGCGCTCCGTCTGCTCTGGCTTTCCTGACGACTTCGACGACATCTGGACCTGCGCCCGACTGCGAGATGCCGATCACAAGGGTGTCCGAAGTGAAGCGCGGAGCGCTGTCATAGAGAGTGAACGCAGAGGGGTTGGCAAGCGCGACCGACAGCTTATTTCGTATCTCAAGAGCATACTTGCAGTACACAGCTGCATGATCGGAAGACCCGCGAGCGGCAACATAGACAAATCTAATGTCCCGGCACCGCACTTCCTCGGCGAGAGGCGCGATATCTTCCAGCCACTGAGGCATTAATGAATTGATCACTTCCGGCTGTTCGTAGATTTCATCCAACATGTATGTCATAAATATTCTTTCACAGGTACCGAAAATACGTTCAAACCACCCTATCCGAGTTTTCCGTAACCGGTTACGGAAACTAGTATAGCTCAAACCTAGCTCTTTGTCAAATTTAAAAACTCAGATGACAGCCGTCGAGAAATGAGCGCAGGTATACATCTTTAGCGTACGCGTCATTGTGCAGTATCATTTCATCGACCTGGAAGCAAAGGAGGTGTACTTTGTTGGCCAGTCCCCGCATTCGGGAGAAACACTGTTCTTTCCGCCCTGTTCCAGTATTGATAGAATCGCCTCCACGCTTTACCCTCGTCTAGTTGAACAAGCGGCTCATCCTCGACAAACGTAAAGTCAATTTTATGAGATAGCCGGTCTGCCACGTCTTTAATCCAAGGGCAAACAGTTTGCGGTACGTACACTCGGTCAACGGCAAGGCTGCTAAGCACGTCACCACTTTCACCCCAGATGATTTTTACCGGCATCGATGCCAGCGTGTCATACACGAACAGCAAGCGTTTGAATGTGTAGGCATTCGCACGCAGGTATTCATCATCCCAAATATATATCGCCTGAGTCGCCGTCGGCGCACTGTAGAACACAGGATGATCGGTCCTAAGACTGCTGTCGTTAAGCCAAACCACCCAGTTACTCGACATCTGTGACTCCGAGCCGCGGAAACAGCATTGAGTGAAGCGATGAATAGTCCATGTTCAAATCGCGATTCGCTTCGCCGGATGTATCGATAAGATCGCCGAAATATTTATTGACGTTTTCGAGGTTAAAGATATACGGCCTATTGCTGTAAGTGCTCGCCACCCACTGCCACGAAAGATTGCTGCTGGCCAGGTCACCGTCGACGAGATGCTGCATAAACCAAAAAGCCCCGGCCTGCCAGCGCACTCGACGAAAATGCACAATGTAAGATGCCAGGTACATTCGAGCATGGTTGTGAAGTAAGCCGAATGTCGTCAGTTCGTTAATAAAGTAGTCGATACAGCAGATCCCCGTACGCCCCTGGATAATATCGACCGGCAGGTCGGACAAATATTCAGATGCATCGAAGCCGGTTTTGTACGTTTCGACGTCTTTCCACAAGAGCTCCGGCTGCGTCCGAGCAACCCGGCGCCAGAAGTCGCGCCAGGCAAGCTCTTGGATAAACTTATAAGCCCGTTCCGGCTTTTCAGACTGGTTTAGCGCCCTGTTTCGTACACTGTTTAAACTCACGATTCCCCTGCTGATGTAGGGCGAGAGGCGGCTGACACGTCCATTACCAAAATTGCGCGTTCTCCCGTACTTTTCCGGTTCCAGCAGATCCAGTAAGGCGTTCATATGTGCCGCGCCGCCCTGAATGCAGCTTTCATTTCCTTCAGCCCAGGGGCTGAGTTTTCTCACATAGGCAATGATGTCTTCTCGGTTTTCGAAATCGGTTTCAAGATATTCGATCATAATTCGCCGTTGTCCATCTGTCTGAGCGTCAGATTGGCCTGATTACGAAGAGCCGACTGCCGAGATGCATCAAATTTATCCCAGGCCGCAAAAGCAAAGGATAATCGTTGATTGCTTCTGAGCTGGTTTTCATTTCTCGCAAGAAAATCCCAGTAAAGAGCGTTGAATGGGCAAGCCCTCTCTCCCGTGGTGATGTCGGGATCAAACTTGCACCGGTCGCAGAAATTACTCATTTTATTGATGTAACGTCCGCTTGCGGCGTAGGGCTTGCTGGCCATAATTCCTCCATCGGCATAGAGAGCCATACCGAGAGTATTAGGCAGTTCTACCCACTCATACGCGTCGGCGTAGACAGCCAGGTACCATTCGGCGACTTCAGACGGATGAATTCCCGCCAGTAATGCAAAGTTGCCGGTGACCATCAGTCGTTGAATATGATGTGAGTAGGCATGTTTCCTCGTCTGGCTGACGACTTCGGAAATACAATGCATCTGTGTATTTCCATCCCAAAAAAATGAGGGGAGCGGACGCTCTGCGTTGAGTTCGTTCAGTTGGGCATAGCCCGGCATATGCAGCCAGTAGATGCCGCGAACAAATTCGCGCCAGCCAAGCACCTGCCGGATAAAACCTTCGACACAGTTCAAGCGTGCTTTTCCCGCTCGATAGGCAGACTCGGCTTGAGAGCACACTTCAGCAGGAAGAAGCAAACCGCAGTTGAGATAGGGAGAGATTACCGAGTGATAAAGAAATGGCTCCCCTGTGGCCATCGCATCCTGAAAATCGCCGAAAACCGGAAGGATAACATCGACAAAATACTCCAGATCCACCAACGCCTGTTCGCGGGTAACAGCTAGGTTGAATGGTTCGAGCGCTCCGAAGTGATTAACGAACAGTTCCTCGACAACTAAGAGCACTGTCTCCAGGACTTTTGTGCGCTTGTGAATCGGCCGAAGGAGCCCAGCCATTCCCGGCTTAAGGCTTTTGCGATTTTGGCGGTCGTAGTTCCATTTTCCGCCCGACGGTTTTCCGTCGGGGTCCATTAATATTGAGTATCGCTTCCGCATTTCGCGGTAGAAGTACTCCATTCGGTATTCGGTCCGACCTTGGGTCCAATTCTTAAACTCGTCGATCGAACAGAGAAACCGATCGTCGCGGCGAATTTCTACCGGTGTGTCAAAAGTCCGCTGCCACTGCTCGAACATTTGACGGACTCGATATTCTCCTGGCTCGGTAACCACTAAACGATCAGGCCCCGTGTCCGCAATCGCCCGTGCCATTTCGCCGCCAAAGCTGTTGGTGTTTTCGGCGTCGTCAATCCGAACATAACGCACTGTTATGCCGCGTGCCGACAGACGCTCAGCAAAATGACGCATCGCCGCAAAAAGAAAGGCTATTTTCTTTTTGTGATGCTTGGCGTAAGTAGCTTCTTCCAGAACCTCACACAGGAGGACAACGTCATTGCCAAAGTCCAGATCGTTTAACGATGAAATCGAATCCGAAAGCTGATCACCCAGGATCAAACGAAGCGTCTTCAATCATGCCTTCGTTCTAGGTCGTATCCGAGACAGTCCGCCGTCGACCGCAAGCACCTGGCCGGTGATCCAGTCGTTTTCCGGGCTCAGGAGGAACGCGACGGCGCGGGCAATGTCTTCCGGTTTGCCCAGGCGACCGAGGGCATGCATCGATTCACTTACCTTTCTTGCGACTTCGTTGCCTGTGAGGGCTACCGTCATCGGCGTCTCGATGAGTCCAGGGGCAACGGCATTGAACCGAAGGTTGGAAGACGCGTAGGTGGCAGCTGCAGACAATGTCAGACCGATTACACCTGCTTTAGCGGCCGCTATGGCCTCGTGATTCGCGAAACCGTCCATTGCGGCTGCGGATGAAATCAGCACGACGGACCCACCAGAACGCATGTGCTTTCCGGCTGCCCGCACAACGGCAAACGAGGTGGTGAGCGATGCTTCTACAACGGCGGCAAACTGGTCCTTTGTTGTCTGATGCGCGGGCTTCAACAGCAGGGAGCCGCTGCAATTGACAACTCCGTCCAACGGGCCGGCGAGTTTGAAAGCCTCATCTACAGCATCAAAGTCAGCTGCATTCAAAATCGCGTCAGGTTCGATTTTGGAGGAATCGCGGGCGGTCGTGAAGACTTCGTGTCCCGCTGACCGTAACTGCGCTACACATGCGCTGCCAATGCCGCTGCCCGCGGCGATCACCAAATATTTTGCCATGGTTGTTCATCGATACAACCGGTGGCGTAGCGTCGATGTTCCCCAATTTAGGCTTTGCTTAGACCGATTTTAGGAGATCTGCCCACCATTATGCGATTTCACGTTGCCGGCAGTATATTTTGTTGTCCGGCGGAGGCCTTTTGATCGTCAAAGGCAATAAAGGGCCTTCGACACATTTGTGTATACCAGCAGATGTCTTACTCCTCTGAAACAGCACCAGTGATATCCATGCCTTCATGTCGACTAATGCTGATTGGTTTTGCCCTGATGGTTCTCTGGAGCTTCGCCGTTTCGGCCGCGCGTGCGAATTCACCGATGGCCACTCTCTCGTTCGCTGGTGACCGTACCTTTGGCACAGTGAACGGGGACAACAGTTCCGTTCGATTTCCGGCTGTCTATAGACGTTCAGGGGTGATGGATTACCCGTTCGCTCTTGTGAAGCGCTATTTTGATAACAGCGATTTATCAGTTGTCAATTTCGAATGTACGTTAACCCGCGCATCCTACATTGCCGACAAGCAGTGGTATTTCAAGGGTGACGCTGGCTTTGCCTCCATTTTCCCGTCCGGCGGAATTGGCGCTGTCTCCTTGGCGAATAACCAATCCTTCGATGACTCACAGCCCGGCATCGACGATACGGTGAGCAACGTTAAAAAGGCACATGTCCCGAAGTTTTATTAGAACACACCTTCAGCTACATCGATAAAAGGCATTCAGGTAGTCTTGATCGGCGACTGCACCGTTGTAGGGGAGAACACAACACGCATCGACGGCGCACCGACGCGTGTACTTCCGGAGATCAAGCAATGGAAGAGACCAGATAATTTCGTGATCGTTTTCATGCATTGGGGAAGTGATTTGGACATAGTCCCTCTACCGTGGCAGCAAAGTATGGCAAGAGTGTTTGTTGATGCAGGCGCAGATGCAGTTGTCGGCGCGCCCGCACGTACTGCAAGGGATTGAGCTCTATGAAGGCAGATACATCGCATACAGTCTGGGAAACTTCGCATTCGGCGGCAATTCCCTTGCACGTCGCCCGGAAACTGCCATCCGTCAGCTGCGCTTTCGCTCGGTGAACAGCTTGACCTGCACAATCGGGGCTTCTGTCGTTCCCTGCCTGATTACGTCCAGCACGTCGCGCAATAAAGACGGAGTTCGCATCAACGATTACCAGCCGGCACTTCAATTCGGACGCGCAGCACAGCATATAACCGCGCCAATTCTAAAGCGAAGTTCATCATTTAAATACAGGCTCCACGTTATTTCCTCCGTCCGTAAACCGTCTTCAAGCGTCGCCCTGGTTCAATCGAGATGAAAGACTTCTTCCAGTCGTAGAAAACCCTCGTCGGGACGTTGATCTCCAAGCTGTTCGAAAAAGGGCCCCATTTCCGCCTGCCACTTCGCGTTGATGTCGCGCTTTGACATTGCTGCAACCGCCGCGTCAATGTCGTCGCACTCTACGTAGCCAAAAAGCAGCCCATCCTCTCGTAGGAAGAGCGAGTAGTTGGACCAGCCTGTTTCACGTAGTGCTTGCAGCATCTCGGGCCAAACCTCGGTATGCCGCACCTTGTATTCCTCGAGACGATCCGGCTTTACCTTCAAACAAAATCCAGTGCGCTTCATAAAGTCTCCTCTTCACTTCGACTTTGGCCGCCGAAAGTTATATTTAGTTACGAATGAGCGGTGCAACTCTTGCTGCGAGCAACGCAATCGACTCCAACAGTTTCTCATGAGGAAGCCCGGCAACGCTCATCTGGAAAGTGATTCGCGATATTCCACCCAACGCCTTGCTATGCTGTAATATTTTCGACGCGACTTCTTCAGGACCTCCTACGAGCAGAGCGCCTTTAGAAGAAATCAAAGCATCAAAATGCGGCCTTGACACAGGCGGCCAACCACGCTCCTTGCCCACTGCAGTGAACTCTCGAGCGTACCCAGGGAAAAAATCTTCGATAGCCTGTTTCGTCGTCTGAGCGACATACCCCAGCGCATGAATTCCCACCTTCAGCTTTTCCGGGTCGTGTCCTGCACGCCGGCCGGCTTCACGATAAAGATCGACCAACGGCCGAAACCGGTGCGTCTCACCACCAATTATCGCGATCATTAGCGGCAGTCCAAGCGATCCGGCGCGCGCGAACGACTGCGGAGTTCCTCCCACTCCCAGCCAGATCGGAAGAGGATCTTGAACGGGACGCGGATAGACGCCCTGGCCGGTAAGAGGAGCACGAAATTTCCCTGACCAGTGAACAAATTCATTCGCCCTAATATTAAGGAGGAGATCGAGCTTTTCGGCAAAGAGCGAATCGTAGTCCTGCATTGCCAGACCGAACAACGGAAACGATTCGATAAACGACCCGCGACCGACAACCATTTCGGCTCGACCATGCGAAAGCAAATCGAGGGTGGCAAAATTTTGAAAAACACGGACAGGATCGGCTGAACTAAGTACCGTTACAGCGCTCGCCAACCGGATGCTTTTCGTGCGGCTTGCTGCCGCCGCGAGAATCATAGCGGGAGCAGAATCTAAAAAACCCTTTCGATGGTGTTGGCCCACCCCAAAGACATCCAGGCCGGCTATATCTGCTGCCTCTATCTCTCGAATAAGATTGTTCAAGCGGTCTGAGTCACTTATTTTGTTGTCGCCGTTCTCTTCGGCAATCACTGCGGCGAAGCTGTCGATACCAATTTCCATTTCGTCTCTCCTGTTGTGATAAAGTATGCACTACAATCAATGTGCAATTACAATAGCGACTAAAGTCGGTGTTGAACACAGAAATGATGAACATTCTCTATCGTAAACGTATAAATTAATGGAGTAAGACTGTCGAATGAAATAAGTCAAAATAAGGAGGTTAATGATGGACTCAGATCTTGGCTCAAAGAATAATCCCTGGCATTTGAAGACTCCGCCTTTGTCATCGGAATATACAATGTACATTGACGAGAAGGACGGCGATAAGGTGATCGTTTGTGTTGTCGGTACAACGACCTTATACTATGCTTACCGTGCGATTGACGACCTTGTGACGATGCTTAAAGCTTACGGCGATTGGATTGATCTAGGAAGCGCCGACGAACAGAAGGAAGCTAAGCCTGGCACGGTTGAAGCGTGGGCGCGTTCGCAGTCGAACCCTATAGGCGGATGGTACGGATTAAAAAAGGGACTTCGAGGGAGGTTTGGAATGTACGTTCCGCCCCTGCTCGAAGCGCTCGGGCTCGCGGAGGTCGAGCATAATCCGCGCAACAACCGAATGCGTGCTCTATGATCTCAAAGTTCGGAACCTATCATGCACATTTTCTTCCACGCGTTAATTAGCTCGTGAATACACGTTCTCGAAGCAAATCCGCGATATAGTACAATGGCGTAACCCCAAGTGTTGGCGCCCCCTTTTCGTTTGCAAGTACTTCTGGCGACAGTTATTCTGCATTCATGCATCTTTCAAAACCGTAGAACACGTTCGCCATGACTGAGGAAACCATAAACCACAATCTCTTAGCGACGTTTACCGGCGTGTACGACGGCGAGCAGTTAGCGGACAGCGAACTTCGGTTTCGGGCGCTGGCGGATAATGTCGCCCAGCTTGTCTGGATGGCCGAGCCTGGCGGCAAGATCTTCTGGTTTAATCAACGCTGGTACGACTTCACAGGTGTTCCGATACATCGCATGACTGGAAACGATTCTCCTGGAATTATTCATCCTGATCACCGCGAACGCGTCGTAGCAAAATACTACAAGCAGACGCAGCAAGGCAAAGAGTGGGACGATACTTTCCAGATGCGTGGACAAAACGGGGAATACCGATGGTTTTTGTCGAGAGCAGCCCCTGTACGGGATGCGGCGGGCCGAATTCTACTGTGGTGCGGAACCAATACCGATGTCACCGAACACCGTTTAGCTGAAGAAAGGTTGGCCGCAGCGTACAAGCGAGAAAGTCTTATCAACAAAATCGGAGAGGCGATCCGTAGTACCCGCAACCCTGAAGATATTCAGTCTACTGCGGTAAACGAATTAGGACAGGCGCTCGGAGTCGAGCGAGCGTATTTCACAATCACGAATAACCGACGTGGTTCATCATGGATTGGACGAGACTACCGCAAACCGGATTTGCCATCGATCGCAGGAGAGTACAATCACGCGCAATATAAGGTCGATCCCAGCGGTTATCATCCGGACGGACGCACCCTTGTGGTAACCGATGTCGATACGTGGGATTGGCCCGAGCCCTTTGCAAACATCCTCCGATCTCTGCGAATCCGGGCCGCGATCAAGGTGCCGATGTATGCCGAAGGCCGCATGGTGGCAAGACTCGTTGTCGCCATGGCCAATGCTCCGCGAGAGTGGACTGCGGATGAAGTTGCGTTGGTTGAAGCAGTAGCAGTGCAAACACGTGCAGCAGTCGATGCCGCTTTCATACAGGAAAAAGAACACCGTATAGCAGAGCAGCTTCAGGACGCACTACGCCCTGCCCTGCCGGAGACCGTCCCAGGATTGACCATCGGTGCATTTACGCGTCCAGCCCTGGAAGAAGCAGCCATTGGAGGCGACTTTTTCGACGTCTTTTCACTGAGCGACTCTCTTCACGCACTGATTATCGGCGATGTCTCGGGCAAAGGCCTTGCAGCCGCACAACAGCTGGCATTAGTTCGAAACTGTTTGAGGATGACTCTGTATCTGTTTCACAGTCCAGTAGAAGCTGCAGCGCGCTTGAACGAAATTCTCGTCACCCACAACCTTCTCTCCGGTTTTGTCACCTTGTTCATAGCCATTTTCGACAGTGAAACGGGCAAAATAACTTATGCTAATTGCGGCCATGAGACGGGACTGGTCAGGCGAAACGCTTCTTCTTCAATCGAACTTCTGGAATCCAGTGGTTTTCCGCTTGGGGTAGAAGGCAGAGCGGCGTTCGAAGAAGGCGTTCTACAGCTCTCTTCAGGCGACCAACTGATGCTTTATACTGACGGATTCACGGAGCTCGGCAAGAGCTCGGGGAAGATTCTGGGAACGGAAGGAATCGCCCAGCTGTTCTCGGCTCTTCCTGCCGGGGCTGCGGTTGACGAGGCTGCCGAGCAATTGGTTAAGCAGGCTGAAGCCGCTGCGGGAGTCGGCTTTCACGACGATGTCGCAGTGCTGATGATCCGGTGCGACTGACGAAAATCCCATTCGACAAGATCCGCGGAGTGGTACAGTGCCTGAACTGCCAGACATCACCCTCTATATTGAAGCGCTGGAAAAAAGAACGGCAGGAGCTGCCCTCGACGGTGTCCGCTTAAACTCTCCATTCTTACTGCGAACGGCGCTGCCTCCGCTCGAATACCTTATTGGCAAGAAAGTCACCGCCGTCTTCTCGATCGGAAAACGGATCGTTCTTGCTTTCGAGGACGACCTGTTTGCCGTTTTGCATCTGATGATCGCCGGTCGACTGCACTGGAAGGAACGGGGTGCTAAGCTTGCCGGCAAGAGCGCCCTTGCCGCGTTCGATTTTTCCTCAGGCACTCTGCTCCTTACAGAAGCCGGAACGAAAAGAAGAGCCTCGCTCCACCTTTTCGATTCCACATCTGGTCTACAAGAGATCGATCCTGGCGGCCTCAATGTGCTCACATGTACGTTGGATCAGTTCTCTGAGCGGTTGCAATCAGAAAATCACACGCTTAAAAGGGCGTTGACGGACCCACGCATACTCAGTGGAATAGGCAACTCGTATTCCGACGAGATACTGTGGCAGGCCAAACTTTCTCCCGCAGCATTAACCAGCCGATTGAGCCGTCCAGACTTACTGAAACTATTCGACGCGGTAAGAACTACGTTGACAACCTGGACCGAGCGCCTTAGAAGTCAAACGGGAGACGGCTTTCCCGAGCAAGTCACTGCGTTCCGTCCTGAAATGGCCGTCCACGGCCGTTACCAACTCCCCTGCCCTCGATGCGGCTCTCCGGTCCAGAGGATCAGGTATGCCGACAATGAGACAGATTACTGCGTCACATGCCAGACAGGTGGAAAACTACTGTCCGATCGAGCCCTTTCACGATTGCTCGGATCGGATTGGCCAAAGACACTTGACGCCCTCGAAAGCTTATCTCGAAAGTACAAAACTGGAAAATAGATTGCAGGCTCTCCGTTGGCCGGAACGCGAGTTGGTCAGCTTCCACTCCAAAAGACAGTATGCCAACCCGCCAAAACCCATTTTGTAGAGAGATGCAGCTGTCTCGAACGGAGCCTTATTCGGAAAATCGAAGCTACAGCGCCTCACGGGGGAACTATCAGGTTAGGGGGCAGCTACTCTCCACGGTTACCCTGCAACAGCGTACAGAAGCCTGATTCAATCTGTCTAATTCATTGACTATCATGGTACAGCTCCTCGCCCCGTCAACGTCCTCACGTTGAAATCCGTCGCGGAGAAAGAACTGATCAACATCCTCGCAATTAGTATTACCGCGATCATTGAAATAGCTTTCATGGAAATGTTCGATCGAGACCCCTTCGATAGACTATTTGCGGCAACGGCACTAATCGAGGGAAGAAAGTTTGTATCCATCGAGCAAGATTTTGAAGAATGGGCCGTCAGTCGAGTATGGTAGTCCGTTCTACTTCTCAATTTATGTTTCCTTAGTAGTATCTACGACGATGTTCACATCGCCGAAGGTACAATAATATTAGATCGTCGACATACCTAATCACGTAACTTTTGCGCGACGGTAACTCGGCGAGAGGTTGAACAGATGCTCTCAACGGTGTGGACGATTCTTCTCTTAGTCGGCGCCCTGGGTCTGGTTTTACAGCTAGTGGTCGGCGGCCATATGGGTCGTCACGGTTCACACAATCACGGCGGTTCCCACAGTCATCATACAAGCGGCCGCCACGATTCATCTAATCATCATTCGCCGGAGAGGATATCCGGTCGAAATCTGAGCCTTCTGCTTTCACTCTTCTCTCCTTTGACGTTTTTCAGCGTCTGCCTCGGAGTTGGAGCGACCGGGCTGTTGCTGAAACATTGGCACCTCGCTGAATCCATTGCCGTCATTTTTGCATTGATCGGCGGCACACTCTTTTATGGGGCGCTTATCCGCCCGCTGACGGCCCTGATCCTGAACTTTGCCTCGACCCCAAGCAAGGCGCTTGAGGGTGCGATCGCCCAGCCGGCGGAAGTCCTGTCGCATTTCGACTCTTCCGGTAAAGGCCTAGTCAGACTCACTGTGGACGGGCAAGTAGTCAGCATCCTCGCCACACTCGAAGACAACGATCGACCGATCGCGTCACAAATTCTTCCCGGTGACCGCCTTGTGGTTACCTCTATCGATGGCCGCAGCAACGCCTGCAAGGTTGCGCGAATCTAAATCTCAAATCAAAATACGAAGGAATAGGTTGGTGTTCTCATGTTCTCGTTAGCCTTCCCAATTATCATTTTCGTCGTCGTCATCGCCGTTTTGCTGATCCCGTTTACGATCAGTCGCTTTCTCTCTACCGTCGATGCGGGCACTATCCGGCTCGTTTCACGGTTCGGCGGCAGCACATCCATCTACAAGGGTCCGGGCAAAGCGATCGAAATACCGCTGATGACGACAAGTACGACAATACCGTCTAAAGCCATCAACATAGACCTCGATATCGCCGATCAGACCGCTGATGTCGACCGCACTGGAGTTCCCAAGCCGATCAAGGTTCGCGTCCTTGCTTCCGCCATCGTCTCGGTCGGTGATTCTAACGAGATGATCACTACAGCAGCGAACAAGTTTTTCTCAAAACCCCTTTCAGAGCAGACTGCCACACTTTCCGACCTGCTGACCTCCACTGGACGCCGTGCGGTCAACTTGCTCAATCACGATGAGCTCTTCTCATCGAAGGCTCAACGTGACGTCACAACGCTTGCGCCTGGTTCAGACATCGCGCGCTCCGTCGCGTCGGTCCCAGTTGAAGAGGACGATCGATTGGCGCTGATTATCAAAGGCGCGTGTTCGAGGGAACTGCAGGATCTCGGCCTGGTCTTCAACTCTCTGAATATTAAGGAAGTTCAGAGCGAAGTAGCTGAAGCCCGCCGCCGTCAATCAGCGGTTGAGGCCAAAGCTAATGCGGATATCGTCGCCGCCGACCAAGAGCGGCGCGCCAAGGAAGCGCAGCTGGCAGCCGAACAAGCGATTAATGATAAGCAGCGCGACCTTGAGCAACGTCGCGCCGAAAACGCAGCCACAGTCGCTGAAGCTGAGGCAAAAAGGCAAGTCGCGCTGGCGGTTCAGCGTGAAGCCGAACTTAAAGCCACACAAATTGCGCAGGCAAATGCAGATGCTGCCAGAGTCCGGATCCAGGCTGAAGCGGCGGCAGAGGCCGATGCGATTAAGGTAAGGACTCTTGGTCTTGCGCAGGCCGATGCCATCCGCGCCGTCAACGAAGCAATCTCTCAGGGAGGCAACGCTTACCTGTCCTTGAAGCAGATCGAACTGATCCCTCAGATCGTTCCCGACATCGCCGAAGCGCTTGCCAACGCAAAACTGATCAACTTCAGCGGCGGCGGCGATGGACGAGGGGCGGCGGGTGCAGCAACCGATCAGATTACCGGAGTGATTCAGACGCTTCTTGCGACACAGCTAGTCGGCAGCCAGTTCCGGCTCGACAATCCGCCCGCGCCCGATAACCACGTCGCACCGCCGGTGCCCTCGACAAACGGAGTCGCCACAGCAAAGCGCTAGCCGCTGCGAAGAATCAGCCTTGGCCCTCTAAAAACTGGACCTCGCCGGTGGCGAGGTCCAGAACTGCGCCGTGGACTTGGATCATTTGCTGCTTTATCAATGAGTCGATAAACTCACTTGAATGCGAGAGCTGCTCTATCGATGTCTTGACGTTCTGTGTAATCGAACACGAGAGCTTTTCCTCATAGCTCAGCGATTCTGTTGCTGCAATTAAAGTTATGTTCGGGACGATGCGGCCGACAATATCTTGAATATTCGTCGACGATGTTTCCTTATGCTTCTCGATATGGTCCAACGCCGCCGTGACTGCCCCGCATCGCGAGTGCCCCATCACAATGACTACATTTGTCCCAAAAGTTTCGACCGCGAACTCGATGCTTCCAACGAGCGAAGGTGCGACGATATTTCCGGCGACGCGGATTACAAAAAGGTCGCCGATATCTTGATCGAAGATGATCTCTACGGGGGCACGAGAGTCGGAACAGCAGAGCAAAATGGCCTTAGGATACTGTTCGGTTAACGCATATTCTTTTAGCTTTCTCAGCGACGAACGTGTGGACTGGTAGGAGATTCCGTCCATAAACCGTCTATTGCCCGCTTTCAGGTCGCGCACGACCTGAATGGGATCGTGCGCCAGCGGCTCTGTGCGCCCACTTTGCATTTGCCTGAACCGTAGCACCCGGTCGGCAGCAGCGCTGCCATCAGGCGCGGGCACAATTTGATGCGCTTCATCCAGACTCTCAACCGGCTTTTTCTTCTTCTCCACCACTACTTCGTTCGCCGTCAACGCGCGTCCTTCCTTGACAGCGTCGAGGTCGAGTCCCGATTGATATTTCGAAATCTCCTTGCGAAGTTGTTGGTAGTCGAAGTAGATATCATGCTGGGCGAAATACCTTTCGAACTCCTGCTGAGTACAGTACATTGCAAGCCCGTACTGAACTTCCGTGCCGAGTCTCGCATGCTCTATTGCCGCCAACACCTGATCCACAGAATATCTGGATAGCTTCCCAAACAACTTTTCGATCGTCTTCGGCAGTAAGCGAACATTGGCCGCAATGTCGCCTTGCCGCTCCAACGACTCTAATCCTAACGTCGTTCTGAACCACGAGCGCCTATCCATCAGTGATCCTCCCGGAACAGCAACTACCAGATCGATGTCCTCGCAACCAACGAAATATCTTTCACGAATAAACTGGTCCAAGTCTTTCGATAAATTATAGCCGCGATACCGGGCAAGCTTGACATAACGCTATTGGGTAAACTGTCCTATCATGCTCGTCGAGATCTCTACCACTGCCCCCAACGCGACCGNNGGCTTCCTTCTGCACAAAAATCCAAACGCCGTGTATGAACGGCCCCTTCCCTATGGCGTCGTAAGGGTTTTCTATCCCGAAGCGACAAATGAACGATGCACGGCCGTTCTATGGCTGGACATGGACCAAATCGGTCTTTCCAGAGGCCGCGGCGACAATCGATTTCCGCTCGCAGAGTACGTCAACGACCGGTCTTACGTGGCGTCGTCCTTTGTCAGCGTTGCTATTGGGCAAGCTTTTTCGACCGCGATGACCGGCCGAAGTAAAGAACGTCCAGAGCGAGCAAACGAATTGTGGCCGATTCAGGTGACAATGCCCGTGGTCGATTGCGATGCCGGTGCGGACTTCATCCAGAGACTTTTCGAACCTCTCGGATATTGTGTCGAGGCATCCCCGATTCCACTCGACGCAAACTTTTCTGAATGGGGGTCTTCCACGCTTTACCGCCTCAGTCTCAGCGCGAACGTCAGGGTCGCCGATGCATTGACACATCTGTATGTCCTACTGCCGGTTCTCGACAACCAGAAGCACTACGCCTTCGGCGCGGAAGAAGTGACTAAACTTCTTGACAACGCCGGCGAATGGCTGGTTGATCATCCGATGCGGGACGTCATCATGCGGCGGTACCTGAGATACCATAAAAAATATGTCGAAGACGCGCGGGCAGCGCTGGAGCGACTGGAGGCAACAAATGGCGACGTCCCTCAAGACACTGAAGAGATAGAAGAAACAGACCGTATCAAAGAAGAAACTTTAGAACTGCCGCTGCGAATTCTATCCAGCGATTCGCAATGGCGAACTATTGTCGGCATGGACGTATCAACTTCGGCGCTGAAGACCGCCGCACGCCGGCTCTATCTTGACAAGCCTGACCGCGTATTATCAGACCGCATCAAGCTTTTTCACGGCTCACTCATTTACCGCGATGAACGTCTGGCCGGCTTCGATGCGGCCGCGTTGGTCGAGGTGATCGAACATATCGAATATGACCGCCTGGAATTTGTCGAGCGTACAATTTTTTACTATGCTAAACCGCGACGGGTGGTGCTTACAACGCCCAACGCCGACTATAATTCGCATTGGCCTTCACTTCCAGCAGGTAAATTTCGGCATTTCGACCATAGATTCGAATGGTCTAGAGCCCAGTTTGAAAATTGGACCACTCGGATTGCTGCCGAATACGGATACAGTGTAGAAATCTGCGAAATAGGCGAAACCGACGGCAAACTTGGCGCGCCCTCTCAAATGGCCGTGTTCGACCGAGCGACCTGAAACTTTTAATCACACATGGACGATCAAGCCGTCACAGAAAATTGCGATAGCCCCGTAGGCGATCCCGGCCCTTCTGGAGCCGGGCGATTGATTGCGATACCCGAACTATGCCTGGTTGCCCTGGTAGGCCCGAGCGGATGCGGCAAAAGCACCTTTGCACGGCAGCATTTTGCCGCTACGGAAGTGCTGTCATCCGATACTCTCCGCGCCTGGGTTAGCGACGACGAACTCGATCAATCAGCGACAACCGATGCCTTCGATGTTCTCCATTACATCGCGGCCAAACGATTGGACCGCGGTAAGATAGTCGTAGTCGATGCGACGAACGTCCAGTTCGATGCGCGCAAGGCTTTGGTTCAACTGGCCAAAACTCACAATGTCCTCGCAGTCGCGATCGTCTTCAATATTCCGGAACGGATCTGCCAGGACCGCAATGCATCGAGGACCGATCGACAGGTCCCCCCGCGAGCTATTCGCCGCCATTGCTACGAATTAAAGCGGAGCATTCCTTCAATTCCAAAAGAAGGCTTTCGTTACAGCTTTGTCGTAACTCTGGAGCAGATGAATGCAGTAAAAATTGAACGAACAAAGCTCTGGACAGACCGAAGGGAAGATCATGGGCCATTCGACATAGTCGGCGACATTCACGGATGTGCAGAGGAACTTCGTGATCTGCTCGGGAAGCTGGGATACATTGAAGATGAAAAATCAGGCTCATACCGTCATCCGGAAGGACGCCGCGCGTTCTTCGTCGGCGACCTTGTGGATCGCGGTCCCGGAGTAGTTGAAGCCCTGGATATCGTTCGAAAGATGGTGCAAACATCATCCGCACTATGTGTCCCAGGTAACCACGACGAAAAATTCCTTCGATGGCTGAAGGGCAAACGTGTCACGCTGACGCACGGACTGGCAGACACCGTCAGTCAGGTCGAAAGCCTTCCAGAAGCGGCAAAAAGGAACTGGAAGGAAGACACAAAGACATTTTTGGACCGCTTAGTCAGTCATTTCGTGCTTGACGATGGCCGCTTAGTTGTATCCCACGCCGGACTGATCGAGAAAATGCAAGGGAGAGCGTCAGGCGCCGTGCGAGAATTCTGCCTATACGGCGACATTACCGGCGAAGTCAATTCTGAAGGCCTCCCGGTTCTCCGAGACTGGGCGGCCAATTACAGCGGAGCGGAGGCAGTTGTCTATGGACACACGCCGCAGACATCTGCACAATGGATTAACAACACGGTCAACATTGATACCGGCTGCGTCTTCGGTGGTTCGCTCACTGCTCTTCGTTGGCCGGAACGAGAGATAGTCTCGATTCGGTCAAAGAAGAAATATGCCGAACCATCACGAGCATTTCTGACCGAAGACGATACTCTAGCGGCCATCCAATCAAGCAGTCTCGCGAAATACGACCTTATGCTGACCGATGTCGTTGAAGGTGGCGCAATCGGCTCCGATTCGCCGACTTTCGGCGGCAGCCGCAGAGTTCAAACCCGACTTGCTGGATCGGTGTCCGTTCTGCCGCAGAACGGCGCCGCCGCGCTAGAGTTGATGTCTCGCTTTGCAGTCGATCCACGATGGCTTGTGTATCTTCCGCCAACGATGTCGCCATGCGAAACGGAGCCGCCGGGAGAACCTTATCTAGAACACCCCCGAGGAGCCTTCAACTACTACTGGAAGACTGGAGTGACCGACCTCATTTGCGAAGAAAAGCACATGGGCTCTCGCGCCGTAATTATTGTTTGCCGGAACGCGGAAGTAGCGCAAATTCGCTTTGGATTACCCTATGGGACGATCGCCGGCGAATGTTACACCCGTACGGGCCGGCGATTTTTCCATGAATCTATCCATGCTCTCTTCATCGAACGGGTGCGCGAAGCGCTCGAATGCAGCAGCTTTTGGGACAGGCTTTCTACTGACTGGGCTGTAATCGACTGTGAGGTTCTGCCTTGGAACGCCAAGGCTCAGGGACTGTTGCGGGAGCAATACGCTCCGGTGGGTGCAGCCGCGTCTGCGGCGCTAGTCGAAGCGCGCTCACTCGTTTCTTTGGCCGATGCACGGGGCATCTCAGTCGCGTCGGATGACCTCGGACAGCGGGAAGATGCAATTAAACGCTATATCGATGCCTACCGCGCTTACTGCTGGAAAACAGAAGGGCTTGAAGGTATTTCGATTGCCCCATTTCATCTTCTTGCCACTGAAGGTTCTGTACACGTCGATAAGAAGCACGACTGGCATCTCGCTGCGCTGTCACTGCTCGCCGAAGCAGACCCTTCTCTGTTTCGTAAAACCGACTCGATCNNCAAAGACCGACGCCACGGCCGAAGGAATGGTCGTTAAACCACAGTCGTTTATTGCCCGGAACGGTACGCGGTCGGTGCAGCCGGCAGTTAAACGCCGTGGACGCGAATACCTCAGGATTATCTATGGACCGGAATATGCTATTCCAAAAAATCTCGAAGGACTACGACAACGTAATCTAGGCCGTAAGCGAAGTCTTGCCGAGCGCGAATTCGCACTCGGAATCGAAGGTTTGGAACGATTTGTCGCCGCCGAGCCTCTTCACCGTGTCCATGAATGCGCCTTTGCCGTCCTCGCACTCGAATCCGAACCTGTTGATCCGCGGCTGTAGTTGATCAACTGAATTTGAATTTGACGGCTATGGATGCTCAATTGCATTTATGCATTTGTCTGCTACTATAGCAAATGCAACCATTTCTTAATCTGTTTTCTGGGGGTCTCAACAAGTTCATGCCTCAGTGCCGGGCGGCTCTTTTTTCAATTCTGACTGCGCTGTTGCTGCTGTTATGCTTCGGTCCCGCGGCTTGGTCCCGCGGCGGTGGTGGGGGTGGCGGTCACGGCGGAGGGTTCGGGGGAGGACACTTCGGCGGCGGCGGATTTGGCGGCGGATACGGCGGTTCGCACTATTATGGTGGATATGGCGGATATGGAGGCAACTACTATGGCGGCGGTAACTACTACCATAGCTATTACGGATATAACGCCGCAAACGCAGTTCTAGGTTGGATTTTAGGAATTGCTGCGGTCCTGATTGTTTGTGTCGCTATTGCTAATATATGGCATGCCCGGAAATCCCTGGTCGCTATTACGATGGTTCTCAAAAATGGCCGCCAGTATACAAGTACGATGCAGCAGTTTACTACCCAGGGGCGGTTTGACGATCCTAGCAGCCGAACTGTCGCCGCGCATGAGGTAGTACATCTTATCCACGATATTGACATATTTGTCGGTTCAGTCCACGTTGCCAACACAGGTATGGACGGCGCCGACCTCGGCGAACAAGCGAAGATGCTCTGGCAGGAGGAAATGCGTCGGGGCGAGATCAAGGCCGACGTCATTAATGTTGCATCACCGTCGGGAAAGATGAAGGCGAACTTCGGGCCGGCGCCGGCGGACCCTGAGGCAGTGCTTGAGCATGAGGACGGCTACTGCCTGCTAAGCATTATCGTCACAGCGTCAGGAATTTGGAGCAACTCGACCAATCAGCGCGGCGATGTCGTCAATGCTATACATCGACTGGCGTCCTCGGAAATCGATGCACTCTATTTTTACTATACGCCGTCCGCCGGCATTGCGATCAGCCGGGGAGATGCTATTTCGGTTCTGGAGAAACTGTCGGCTATCCGGTAATGAACATCTAAGATTACCCTTATTTGAATTGAACAGGCATCCAGCCCCGCACGCTGTTAATTAGCCAAATATGCTGTGCTGCTGCGATATCCGACACTTTCAGATCTCGCTCGACGATTTCACCTGTCTCTATCAGGTGCGATCGCATCGTCCCGGCAAGAAGGCCGCAGGCGACCGGCGGGGTGCATCTCACGCTGTCTACCTCCATAACCACATTTCCCGTCGTAAACTCCGTCACAAGTCCATCCTCGTTCCAGAGCAGAACATCGTACGCTTCAGCGTGTTCGGATTTGAACCCATCGTAAAATGAGCGATTTGTCGTCTTAAAGAACACGAAAGGAGTATCGATATCGATCGGTCGGCAAGCCAGTGCGACGGTCTTCGTCTCGGACTTACCGATTTCCGAGGTGGATATCTGCACGTCGCCGCGAATTGATACCGTAAGTCGCACTTTCAGCGTCTCGGTATTTCTAAGAGTTGAAAATTCGTTAAGCCGGTATTCTATCGATTTCAAATCGATATCAAACCCAAAATACTTGGCCGCGTCGGCAAGCCGCAAAAGATGGCGATCAAGCAAAAAGATGATCCCGTTCTCCAAGAGCATCGATTCGAGCAGCTCGAACTCGATACGTCTGCTGTATAGAAAACTGGACTTCGCACTTGCCTCGGCATACTCGTCTTCAACGAGAGAGCCTGCAGTTATACCCCCTCCCACCCCGCATTCCGCTTCCATTGTTTCGTTGTCGATTATGACGGTACGAATGGGCACATTTAAGACGCCTCTGCCGCCCGGCGCGAGGTATCCCATGGCGCCGCAATAAAGTTTTCGCTCCGAACTCTCTACCTCGGTCAAGATCTCCATCGTTCTCGCCTTCGGCGCTCCTGTCACCGAGCCAGGCGGAAACGCCGCTTTCAACAATTCCAGGAAGCCGACATCGGGCTGCAGGTCGCAGGTGATTGTCGAAACCATCTGCCACACAGTCGGCAGCGAACGTGTCCTAAACAATGGCGAAGCTGTAACGGTGCCGACTTTCGCGACTTTACCGAGATCGCTCCTCATCAAATCGACGATCATGACATGCTCCGCAAGATCTTTTTCCGAATGAACCAACGCCGCCTTATTCAATTCGTCTTCGACGGGATATCTGCCGCGTCGAATCGTCCCTTTCATCGGCTCGGTACTAACTGCTCCCACGCTGAGACGAAGAAAGAGCTCGGGTGAATTAGAGACGATCGAATAAGGTCCTATATTCAAATAAGCGGCATACGGAGTCGGATGCGCCGCAAGGAGATAATTGTAATATGCGAGCGGATCTCCTTCGAAAGCCGCGCGAAGCCTAAAGGTATAGTTGGCCTGGTATGTTTCTCCGGCAGCTATCGCATCGTGGTCACGAGTGAATCCGGCATCGTAGCAAGTGCGAGAGATTTCAGGCGACCAGATGACGGCCGGTGGCTGGTGCAGCACTGTTTCCGGCTCATTAATTACTGGTTTGTCGAATGCTGCAAACCAGGCAAGAGGGAAGTTGCTCTGCCGCTTCACCTTTAATGCGGGGTCGAACGCAGGCGCTGCTTCGTAGGAGATAAAACCAACAACATACCTGCCATTTACCGATGCGGACTCAGCTGCCTTTACTGCGTCGACAACTTGGGTCAGTTCCGACGCGACTATGACAGCGGCCGGGCGGCGGAATGTTCGGCGCGTATGGCATCCGTCCTCATCGATAAAATCGACGAGGGCCAGGATTTCCTTATTCATTACTCGGAAATCCCGGCCATTGCCCAACCAATCTCAAAACAAGAAAACTTCGTGGACGATCTTTTCACCTTCGATAGTATATATTGCGATCTCGTCCATTGTCATCCGCTTGCCCGCCGCCTTGTTGGTCGCATCCAGCAGAAACCGCACCGCGAACTGGTTCCCATTGACATACGGACCGAATACTTCCAACCCATGCACTTCCATAGTTTCGTGAAAGTAATCCATCTTTGCTCTGACGGCATCGATGCCGGCAACAGTCGCCGGATCACCCATCGGCTCTACACTGACGATACTTTCAGCATAATACGCGTTGATTGCCTCTTCAAACTTGCCTTCCTTACACAATTCGACCAGACCGTTGGCAATATCTGTTATTGACATAATGTTCCTTTTTTAATATCGCAATTCCGATTTGATGTCCGCTAACTTCCTGGGACAAATCATTATATTCCTACACCTCTCCGTGCAGTGTTAAAGATTGTCAAAAAAGACTACATTTACTACGATAGTTCAGCATTTACTCGACTTACGTTCTACCGACGGCAACAGGGCGGCCAGCAGACCGATTGCCGGGAGGTATGAGCAAATTTTGTAGACTGCAGTGATTCCAAGATGATCTGCCATAACTCCGAGGACGCCGGCGCCAGTGCCCGCGACTCCAAAAGCGAAGCCAAAGAACAAACCGGAAATGAGACCCACTCTCCCAGGCATCAGCTCTTGCGCGAATACAAGTATCGCCGAAAAGGCCGAGGCCAAAATAAACCCGATCAGCACTGTCAATATTCCGGTCCACATCAGCCCGACATAAGGAAGCACCAAAGTCAGCGGAAGGATGCCGAGAATGCTTGCCCAGATAACATACTTACGTCCGACACGGTCACCTACCGGACCGCCGGTGAACGTTCCTACGGCCACAGCCGCGAGGAAAACAAAAAGATGGATCTGAGCATCTTGCACTGAGATGTGAAACTTGTGTATTAAGTAGAATGTATAGTAGCTGGTCAAGCTCGCCAAATAAACATACTTTGAGAATATCAACGCCAGCAGGATTGAGACGGAGAAAGCGACGCGCTTCTTCGACAGGTTCGGGAAGACTGCGGCCGGTTTATCTGCCGGAGGGTTGACAACCGCGGGATGCTTTGTGTACCAGGAGGCGACATTAGCGAGAACTGCCATCCCCAATAAGGCTAGCGGCGCGAAAAGCGCGAGCGACCTTTGGCCGGTCGAAGCGACCGCACAGGCA
>PLAD01000292.1 GCA_003134215.1 Armatimonadota bacterium | reverse complement strand
GCCGCTAGTCCCTCGGCCGGTTGTTCTCCAATCTGAGCGCTCGACCACAACCGCTCGAGCTTGTAGAAGTCCCGCTGATCTTCAGACATGATGTGCGCAATGACATCTCCGTAGTCCAAGAGAATCCACGATGCCTCGCTGTACCCTTCCAGCGCCTTCTGGCGATGTCCCACCTTTTCAAGGGCTTCCATAATTCCGTCAGCGATGGCGCGAATATGGATATTGGACGTTCCTGAGCAGATTACAAAGAAATCTGCAATCAATGTCTTCCCGCGGAGATCGAGCGTACTGACATAGTTCGCCTTCTTATCCTCCGCCGGATCGACAATTATTTTTAGCTTCTCGGTTGATTCGAGATCTTGTGCTCTCATCTGAACTGACCTTTCACAGACATATATAGAATCCGCACGCGAGCACGAATATCAGGTTTAGTAATGGAGTAACGGAAGCGATCTCGCAATAAAGACCGCTGCCATAATTGCCATAACCCAACCCGAAGCTTTACTAATAGCTAATCGGACGTTTGCTTGCGGAAAAAGTTTCAACAAACTGCTTTGACTTAACGCGAGCGTGATTAGCCCGGGCATTGTGCCAAGGCAAAATACGCACATTGTGAGCAGTCCGTTAACGGCGCTCAGCGTCCCCGCAGCCGCTATTGCCGCCGTATAGGTCAGGCCGCAAGGGAGGAAACCGACAAATACGCCCAGTGCGAGCGGCTGCCAAAATGCACGGCTGCGCAGAGTCTGAGCGTAGAGCCTTCTGCCTTTACCGCCGGCCATTCCTAAGACGTCGGGCTCAGGCAGGCGCAAACTCGGGAAGATTCCTATCTGCCCAAGCGCCAGCAAGGCGAGTATTGTACCCGTTATTAGTCCGGACCACGCCTGGATGCTCTCATAGCGGCCCGCAAATCGCGTGAGTGAACCCAGGTACCCGACAAGCGCCCCGATTACAGCGAAGGAGATCAGCCTGCCGCTCTGAAACATGACCTGTCGCCATATTACTTGAGATGATGATTTTGTGTCCCCGTTGACTCCGAGTATAAAGATGCCGCACATCCCGATACAGTGGGAAAAACCCATTACCAATCCCCAAGCTGCACACCATCCGACAATCGCTGCCATTCAATCAGTCTTTCACTGTCACGGGGAAATCGCCAAGTGTCAAATTTTTACCGTCGAAATGAGCCGACGCGGACGCTTGCCATTTTCCTCCCATTGTAAACGTTCCAGCGCCGGTGTACAGCCCGGGCTTCGCTTCATGCAGGCAAACTATATTAGGTGGCATCATCATAGTAGTCATTGTCAAGCTTATCACGACATCGTCCAGATGTGCCGGTCGGCCGGATGTGTCCACCACATTTAATGATAAGGTGGTGTTTTTTAAAGCTTCTGGATCGCTTGGAGAAATTAGCGATGCGTGGAGGCCCTCGCTGTTACCATTTGGTGCCGGACGCGAACATCCTGCAGCAAGAACGGACATTACCGACATTAGCCCCGCGATATACCGCGCCATTCCTGGTATACAGTTGCGCAGCTTATCGCCGCCCCTCTTGCTTACGCGCGCCTTGCCTCCACCGTTCTCGACTTCGCACGTCAAACAGTGGTCTAAGTAAATGATCAGTCTTTTGCCCAGAACATCGAGCCCGGCTTTTCGGTGACGATAGCAGACTTTAGGGTTTCTACCGCCTTTTGCAGTCCTTCTTTCGTCGAAAGCAAACCATCTTCGTGTTCGATACTCAAGACTCCGTCATAGCCGACCATTAGCAGGTTGGAGACGAAATCCTTCCACCAGTACTGAGAATGGCCGTAGCCGACAGAACGGAAAACACAGGAGCGCTGCGAGATTTCGCCATAAGATTTTGTGTCCAGGTTGCCATTAATCCCGGAATTCGTCGGGTCGATCCGGGTATCTTTCGCATGGACGTGGAATATCGCGTGCTGGTTGCCCAGGTAACGTACAGCGGCAAGTGGATCAATACCCTGCCACCAGAAGTGCGACGGATCGAAGTTAGCGCCGATGTTGTCGCCGGCCGATTTTCGCAGCTTAGTCACGGTTTCGGGATTATAAACTACAAATCCTGGATGCGCTTCGATAGCGAATTTTACGCCGTGCTCATTTAAAAAACGATTCTCCGCCTTCCAGTATGGGATTACCTTTTTCTTCCACTGCCACTCAAGGATTTCACGATACTCATCCGGCCAGGGGCATGTAATCCAGTTTGGATTTTTTGCTAATGCACGGTCGCCTGGGCATCCAGAAAAACCGTTGACGACTGGCTTCTCGATAATGCCGTCCTTGTGCAGCTTTTCGACAAGCAAAACGGCGTTTCGAAAGACATTATGATGCTCAGCGGCGATTGTGTGGTTGGGGTGAAGCGGGTTGCCATGGACTGAAAGGGAGTCTATGCTGAGCCCGCGATCCGCAGCCAACTTGCCCAGCTTTTTCCTTGCTTCTGCACTTTCGATAAGCTTTTCGACTCCGCCAACGTCTTTAAGATGGCGGTCGCCAGGATAAGCGCCCGCGCCAAGTTCGACTGCCTTGATGCCGCCGGCTGCGATTACATCGAAAGATTCTTCGATTGAACGGTCGTGAAACAGAGCGGTAAAGATGCCAATCTGCATTGGTTGTTAATCCTTTTTATTTTCTGTGCGCTGCCGGTCCTTATTCGATGATAACGGCATTGTTTTTTCCCTCGAAAATCATCCTACTCAGATTAGAAAGGACCAGCGATAGTTTATCATATATGCTTCCCGAACTGTATGTAGCGTAGTGGAGATCGAAACTTGACGAACACTAGGCTTTGTGTCATAGTTTTTGAACAAACACTCTAAGGATGGAAAACGTCGTAAACGCGAAAAAACATGATTAAAGGATTTTTACCTCTATCGCTGCTGTCTTTGTTATTGGTCTCTTCCTGGACACCGCAAAGGTCGATCGCAGCAGGTTTCTCTAGCACACGGGCAGGTGAGCACCAGAGCATCGATCGAGTTTTGGTAGCTGGGATCAGGCCAAATGAGGCTGGTAATATACCTATCCTTGAGTACCACGATATCACGACCGATGGGCGCCATGGTGCGTATGCCTATCCTGCCGAAGAGTTTCGTAAAGATATGGAGTGGCTGTATAGTCACAACTACCGGCCAATCAATCTTTCTGATTACGCACGCGGCTGGATCGACTGCCCCGCCGGGATGTCGCCGGTAGTAATTACGTTCGATGACGCGCTTTCAGGGCAGTTCAGATATTTGCCGGACGGAACGATCGACCCTAACTGTGCCGTGGGAATTCTGGATTCCATGAATACGGAGCATCCTGATTGGAAATCTAAGGCGACTTTTTTTGTTTTAACAAACGAGAATCCGCGGTTGCCGCCCCCGTTCACAGCTCCGCTCGATCGGGGTGAACAGTCGCAGGCGAGTCTCGCGGCAAAGAAGATGGATTATCTCGTGCAGGATG
>PLAD01000296.1 GCA_003134215.1 Armatimonadota bacterium | reverse complement strand
CACTGCGTGCCAATTAATCCGTGCATTCCTGCGCCGGAGCTGAACATGAATGTGAAGCCCCAGGCATAAAAAAGGATGCCGCACAGACAGGTATCGACCACGCACTCCATGAGAACGTTGACCGTTTCACGAGATCGACAAAAGCCGGCTTCAAGCATTGTAAAGCCTACCTGCATACCGAACACAAGGAAGGCTGCGACGAGAACCCAAGTGGTATTAATCGGGTTGACGCAGTCGCTGGCTTTGACATCGTAAGGAGTTTGAGCATGCGCGGCGCCGCCTACTAGAGCAGCGACCAGGGCCATCAGGCAAAATACGAGCATGATGCCGGTCGCCTTGCCGGCGATCAGAGCTGCCCCATATTTTCGCCATTCAGGCTGTTTAAGACGATCGATGAGCCTTGCAAATTTGTTAATTCGCGGCTGTTGTTGTAATATCACTCTCGGTTTTGACCTTTCTCTCAGTGAATAGTGCTGCTGTCGGCTTAATGTCTAACCAACAGCCGCATATGAACTCGTGGAATGATTTGCACTCCGCCGTTATAAGGCTTCCTTTTTCCGGGAGGTCTTTCGCCCGTACAAGACAGCCATCGGCGGCAACAGCAGTGTTGCCGCTAAACCTCTATCAGTCTTAGTGCTGATTTGGCCGCGTCATTGAGGATAGAAGGGAATAAGCGCTTCTTAGTGCGCACGTCATTGAATCGCAGGAGTATTCTATCCGTTGTCAAGGAAAGAATTCCCTGGCCCAACGGTTGATAAAGTCCCGCGCTAAAGGAGGGTGAAAAACCTATCCAATGGACAGGTTGGCAGTAGACAACTGATTCTTTTGTTGAACGGAATGTCGCGTATCGACTACTGAAGTTCGACGAGGCCGCGTTTGAGCGCCACTATTACTGCCTGAGTGCGGTCTTCCGCCTCAAGCTTGGTGAGGATGTTGTTGATATGATATTTCACGGTACCCAGGGCTAGAAAGAGAGTTTCCGCAATCTCCTTGTTGCTTTTGCCGATTGCAAGTAAGCGAAGAACTTCGAATTCTCGTTCGCTGAGATCGGCCATCGTTACCCGTTCGGCGAGCTTTTCGGTGATCCTATGGGGAAAATGCTTCTTTCCGCGATAGACTTCTCGCAATGCATTGATGATCTGGTCAGAGGGAACATCTTTTACAAGGTAGCCCATCGCACCCGCGCGGATGCTTTGATAGATATCTTCGTCGCGGTCGTAGCTGGTGAGAATGATGACCCTGGCGGTCGGCGCCATGGAGCGGATTTTGACCACCGCCTGAACCCCGGAGGCCGGCCCTTCCATTTTGAGATCCATTAATGTAATGTCCGGACGGTGCTGCGCGAATAGAGTGAGCGCTTCTTCGCTGGAACCTGCCTGAGCGACGACCGTGATATCGGCCTCGTTGTTGAGGATCAACGCTAGACCGGTGCGGATAACTGGATGATCGTCCACCAAAAGTATCCTGATCCTGCGAGGATTTTTCGCATCTAGGCTTGACATTTACTTTCTCGCATCCCTTAATAATGGTGTTGTGACTGCAATCGATGTCCCTTCGCCGGGCGAAGCGTTGATAGAAAGTTCCCCGCCGATCAATGCGGCTCGTTCACGCATACTTGTCAAGCCAAATCCGGCGCCAACGGCGCTGGGAGCGAAGCCGCGGCCATTGTCGACGATCTTAATCTGGACTGACATAACTGAAAATGAAGCATTAACGTCGATCCGGGTTGCATCTGAGTGTTTTAAGGCATTTGTTAAAGCTTCCTGGCAGATTCGGAGCAAGTTTTCCTCGATAACTGAGGGTATATGCGGGGCTGCGCCTTCAACTGATACTTCGATGATAGTCATTCCGTCGCCGGATTTGTCGGTCGCAAGTTTTCTCAGGCNNCAGATTACCTGCTTGCTCCAGTACGGCCGGCCGCAACGCCAGGACAGAGCGCCGAGCTTCCTGCGCTCCCTCTATCGCGAGGTTTCTGGCCTGAACAATGCAGCTCTGCTTCTCTGCCGGTGAATCGATCCGGCCGGCGGCTTCCAATAGAAATTTGATACCGGTAAATGCATGGGACAGCGTATCGTGGACATCTCGAGCGAGCCGGTTGCGTTCATCCAGGACCGCCGACTCGCTAGCCTGTTCCTTGGCTTCTTCCGCCATCAGTTGACGGGCGATGACAACCGCAGCGTGGTTGGCGAGGGTCAAGATCATACGCTCATCTTGCGCAGACAGTGGTGAACCGTCAAANNCACCGGCGCCCAGAGGACTGGATCGGACCCTGCGACGATCGGCGGTGTGTCATGTCGGTGTATAGTGTGCTCGGAGTCTACCCGAACCAACCCCTCAGTATGAAGAACCGTCTTGGCCATCGCGACGATCCGGGCTTTTGTATCATCGGCTAAAGCTGATGCAGAAAGAGAAACTGCGGTCTCAAAAGTGTCTTCTCGATCATCAAAGAGAAATATTAAACAGGGCGAAACATGGCACAGATAGATGATTTGTTCAGCCAGCGTCAAAAGGGAGCGGTCGGTATCCACTTCGCAACTCAACGCGCTGCTTGCCTGGTAGAGCAGCGCAGTCTCCCTCTCTCGGGCTTCGGAAACCTGTCTGCGGGCCTTCGCACGCGCCGCGAGATGAGCAGTTGTGACCGCGACCACGAGATACATCGCCAGCGAGATGCAGTCGTGCGCATTGCTGATCGTCAGCGCGTAGTAGGGAACGTCAAAGAAGTAGTCCCAGCATCCAAAGCTGAATATCGATGCGGCAACGGCTGGGCCGAAGCCGAACTTGAAGGCGCAGACGATAACAACCGGCAGGTAGAGCAGAGATTCATCGCCGGCATCCAAATAGGGCCGGAGTATTCGCAAGGTTGCGGTCGCAAAAACCACCCCCAGAACGGCACAGATATACCCAAACAACCCGCCAAGCTCACGGTCTAAGTGCTTTGGCTCGAAATTAGAGAGCGGACTCGTCGCGCTCGTCGGTTCTGATTCGAATTGCCTGTCCGATTGGGATAAGGAAAATCTTGCCATCGCCAATTTCACCCGTCTTCGCATTATCGACAATGGCCGCTACCGCTTTGTCGACCTCGCTGTCAGAAACTACAAGCTCCAATTTGATCTTCGGCAATAGATTGACCGTGTATTCCGCGCCCCGATAGTGCTGCGTGTAGCCCTTCTGTTTGCCCGCTCCACGCACCTCAAGGACCGTCATGCCATGGACGCCGGCATCGTCCAGCGCCGCCTTAACAGCATCCAGGCGTTGTGGTCTAATTATCGCTTCAATCTTGATCATTATATAATCCCTTACTTACTGACTGTAGATTATTGCTGTCGCAACGCCGCGAAGCCCACTACAATGGTACCTAATTCGGCGCGCATAGCCGCTTATTGTCGACGATATGGTCTGATACGACTGACGTATTCCCATTGCTAGCCTCGCTTCTTCGATTACGGCGAGATGCGAATCTAATGGCCGGTGGGGTCAAAAAGGTGGTGAGCATAATTACCACAAGGATTGCGGAATAAAGCCGAACATCCAAAAGATGTACACTCAGACCATATGCGGCGAAGATCAAGCTCACCTCTCCACGCGGGGTCATACCGCATCCCACAAGCAGTCGATCGATGGATGTTGGTAAAGTTTGGCCTGCCATCAGCTTTGCCCCGATAGCGGCTCCAGCGAGAACGAGGGCGAGGAACAAAGTGTTTCTCCCTGCTGCGGTGATCGGATTAAGCACTGTCAGCGGCATTGCAGTTCCGACAATCACGAAAAAAATCGGAATGAACACGTCGGCGATCGGTTTCAGGCGCTGCTGCAGATGCAGTCGATGCTCGCTTTGCGAAAGCACTAGACCTGCGGCAAATGCTCCGATGATCGGCGACAAACCTCCTAACGCGGTCGCAAGAAACGCAAAATAGAGACATATGATGAGAGCGACCGTTGGTAGAGCGGCACGCGAACGCATCTGCGATGCAAATTTCAAAATAGAAGGCGTCAGCATAGTTCCCACGGCGATTGACCCAAGCAGGAAGACAACGGCAGAGAAACTGATTCTGGCGATCGAAGCGATTGAGACCGCCCCTACCTTAACGATCGATGTCACTGTCGCCAGAATGATCAGGCCGAGGACGTCGTCAGCCACGGCCGCGAGGTGATGGCCGCTAAAATGCGGCTCGAGGAACTCAACCTCAAAGTCGACGTTTACGCCGTCATCAACCGCGGCCTCGCCCCCATCAAATCCCTGGTCTCGTTCTCCCTCCCACGCGGCAGCGCCAAAACCGACAACTAGAACTCGCGCAAAGCGAACCGTACGGCGTCGTCTACG
>PLAD01000299.1 GCA_003134215.1 Armatimonadota bacterium | reverse complement strand
GAGATTCGCTGCGAAGACCAAACGGCGACAATTGCCCCCGAAGCATTGAATAACGTCACCGCTGGAGCGGACCCGTCGCAGGGACACACTATCGGACCGGTCGGCGGCTATCGACCGCTAATAGGGTTATGGGATTCGGTCGTTCTCGAATCGGTCCCCCAGAGCTATATCGATGAAAGTACGCTCGCCATCGTGACTTCGGTGCGCGACCACTTACTAACTTTACGTGGAAAGATCGGCGGCGCGGAGAAAGGCTGGGTGGATGCAGATGTTGTCGACCCGATAACGAAAGCAGTCGTCTTACATCTTCCAACGGCCGCTATAGCGGCGGACGGGGCATGGACACTAGTGAAGGCATTTCCACGGGCACGTTACTGGTCGCCGGAAGATCCTTATCTCTATACTATTGTTGTGCGTTACCGGCCTTCCGGACCCGATGCCGATCCTGTGGACAGATGTTCACAGTCGTTTGGGTTCAAGGAGATATGGACGCAAGGCCCGTTCATTTATATCAACGGAATTAAAAGAGCTTTGCTCGGCAGCGCCGCCTGGCCGGCTGTCGATTGCCTTAAACCCGCCGAAATTTTAAGCCGAGTCAAACTGATTCGAAAGAGCAACGCTATCATTTTTAGACTGCATACCGGGCCCTGGCCGAAGGCCTGGCTGGATGCAGCCGACCACGCAGGTCTTCTCATTATCGACGAAGGCGCGATCTACACCGACGATCACGGTACGTACGATTATAACGATCCCCGCTTTTGGAAAAACTATCAGGACGAGGTAGTCGATATGGTGCGGCGGGACCGCAACCATCCGTCACTTGCGCTCTATAGTCTTGAGAACGAAGCGCTGTTCATGGGCAACCAGAGCCGAGATCCTAACCTGCCCAAACAGCTCGGCAATGTCGCACGGTATGTTCGTTCTATCGATCCAGCCCATCCGATTACTTTCGAGGCCGACCTCGATCCTGATGGAGCAGCGGACATTGTTGGGCTTCACTATCCGCATGAATTGCCCTGGAATATCGACTATCCAAACACGTGTGACTGGCTAAATACGGGTCCCACCACGGCGGAAGCGGGCGGCGGTCTTCTGGGCAAAAGGGCAACCAGCTAATTCCGATGGAAACGGGCGAAGCCGCTCTATATTGGAGAGTACTTGTGGGACCCTCAAAACGACTTTTCAGACTCATCGATCTTTTACGGCGACAGTGCGTTTCTTAATCAGAATAAGTACAAATCCCTCACTCAGATGACCGCCTTTAGAGAGCAGACGCTGGCGTATCGGTTTGACGGGCTTTCGGGGATGTGCCCATGGACGATATTTGGATTCGGCGCTACTAAGCTCAGCGATGATTCTTATAAAAATCAACAGGAGTTCTATAAGCCGGTTGTCGCCTATTGTCGTGACTTGAGCCCGCGCTGTTACTCCGGCGAACATCGTGTATTGACCTATAACCTGCTTAACGACGGCGGCGCGGCAGTAGTAACCCGGCTGCGCATATCGCGGCTTAACGGAACTGTTTTGACTTCAATCAGCACGCCGCTAGCGCCGGGTGACCACAAGGCAGTGCAGTTCACTGTGGATATTCCGAACGTCTCTACAATTACCCCATTTCCGATCGAAGCCGCTCTCGACGCCGGCAGAGGCTCGTTTACCAGCCTGCCGGACATGCCGCTAAGAGTATTTCCGAGGACTCCGCTGCATGCTCCCGAGGGGTTTAAAGTGATTTATTACGATCCGTTACAGAAATGGCCTGGGTCGACGGCCTCACTGAGTAAAGTTGATTCGCTCGATCCGCGCTCAACGATCATTGTCATAGCACCCTTTGCCCTGGGCAAACGAACGATCGATGAGACGAATGCGGTCGCTGACCCGAAGTTCGACTCGAATTCATTTTTGTCATTCCTATCGCGCGGTGGACGTGCACTCGTCATGCAGCAGAGATCGGTAGATTGCTTGGGATTGGGATTAAAGCTGGTGAGGCAAGGGTCGACGATGTCGTTTCCTCTGCGGTCTTCGTCGGAACTCTGGCGGAACTTGCAGCCGGGCGACCTTGAATTCTGGAGACCGGACAATTATGTCTCGCAATATCAGTTTTATCGTCCTGAATCCGGAGGAGGGATATCTGAGGTCGTTACCGGCAGTCAGGCCGAACTTGGGACAACGCCATATTTGGACCTGCCCTACGGACAGAATGGGCGCATAATTTTCATGCAGCTTTCGGTTAACTCACCATCCGACCCCGATCCCGCTTCGCTGACGACATTGCAAAACGCTCTGGATGGTTTGGCAGCGCCGCCGATAATTCGAGGCGAGACAATCGCAGCATCTGCGGACGCGAACTTCGTGACAAGATTGGCTTCTCTGGGATTGATTACGAAGTCTGTTTCCAGCGTCGACTCGATGACGTTATCGAATGCTCATGTACTGGCCCTGCGGGGGCAAGCGCCTCCTGAAGTAGCAGCCGGCGCTATCTCTGACCTGCTGAATCGCGGAGGGGTGGTGTACTGGTCCGATCCGGATAGTACGTCTCTTGCTGCATTGTCCGAAGTGCTTGGGCCGCAAGCGCGCCAGGTGCTGCCGGTTCCAGCGATGCTCGGCACCGCTATCCTGGACCGCCGTAGCCAATTGCTTGACGGCGTATCGCGGGAGGATCTTACATATGACAAAGTGTCTACGGACTGGACCCGTGGATTAACCTGGGAACCCGATGCGACCGACTGTATTTTTGTCCCTACGCAATTGACCGGCGCCCCGCAGGCACTGAACCTTCGCGCAGCCGTACTCAATAACTGCAATTTGTCTCATGCTTCTGCAACACCGTCTGTCAGCTTCTCCCATGGCGGCAGCTTGAGCATAGTCGCTTCGGCGCCGACGGCAGGCCTCTACGCTCTGACTATTGGAAACAGCTGCGGCCAGTCGGCAGAAAAATCGCCGGTGGTTATGGTTTATGTTGACGACGACTTTCAAACAAATTTCTACGCCGCAACCGCGCTTTCACCGTCGACCATTACTGTGGTGTCCCTCAGTAAAGGGCTCAATAAACTAACTCTGGAGGTTAACGACGGTGAGGCGTTTGCGGAAGGCAAGTCACTTTTAATAAGTTCGGTCAAAATCGCGGCTTTAACGTATCCCGAAGGTGTCGATGTATTGACGACGCCTGCATCGCTGATCTGCTGGAAAGCGGGCAATGGGACAGTTGTTCTTGACGGTGGTGCCTGGCTGACCAATTCCGACAACGCAAACAACGCAGACCGCTATTGCAACGCTCTTTTCTCGAATTTAGGAGCCGCCTTCGGAATACAGTCTGCGGTGAATGGGACTTCGGATGTGGAGCTGCCTCGGGAATTTTCAGGTCGTTCGGGTGTTTACTCGTCCAGCCAAAGAATTGCTGTTACTCCACGGGGATAGTAGCGGCTTGCCATTGCCTTACCGGCAATCATCTGGTCACTCCAGGCATAGTATGAATACTCTTTGTCGAGCAGCCAGCGTACGTGCGCTGCATCGGCGGTTTCGCTAACAGCATCAGAGTCCATTCCGAGGGCTTTACGGACAACATGCTGTGAGAGGTATATCTTGCTGAGCCATGAGTTATCGCTTGTCGAGGACAGTTTCCATCCGCCGTCAGCAAATAGACATCGACCGGGCGTCAAAACCTGTTCGAAGTGTTTGCGCAGCGCGTCAATCAATTCTGAAGATGTTCCCTGGCTGTCGAAAACATCGGTATATCCCAAGAAGAGCGGGAAAATAAGCCCTTCGACTGCGGGTATGATGTCCGATTCGACTCCCTCGCCGATTACCGCGGGAATGGACCCATCGCCGCGTGATGCTCCAACAATCGTTGCAATGCAGCGCATCGATTGCTGCTTCGCTTCCACCGCAAAAGTCTCTTCACTAATGCTGTGAAACAATTTTGAAAGCAATACGTATGCGGCCCAGGTTTTCACGGCAAGATAGAGGTTGTTTCGTGCCTGACCAAGCGATGTATCGAGCGCATCGTAGGTCGTAATTTCTGCACCGCCGGCGCAGCGACTACTGTCTAATCCCATCAATCCGTTGCGCCGTTCCGGCTGCGGGTCATCGCGATTTAAGAGGCTTTGAAGACACTGTTTAAGGAGGTCAATGCGCCGAGTTCTCCAATCAAAGTCGCCGGTATAAGCGATATAGGATGATGCACAAAGTGTCCAGTTGACTAGCTGCTCCTGAGTCATGTAAGAAAAACAGTCGTCTATTCCGGACTTTTCATAGCTGGAATAGCCGGCTCGAGAGAAAACATTCGCAACTCCCATATCGTGGACAAAGCTGACTCCGCCCGGATATTTCGTGTCCGACCCTTGAAACTGAACTTCGTCGACATAACTATACCGATCGGCAAAGAGGTCGAGGGCGCTGCGAACCACCCACGGGTTCATCCGTAGTTCAAAGAAGAGATGGTCTGCAGTCAGGTCCAAGGTATTTATCATCCGGTATTCGCCTTCGTTGACTATCCAAAGCGGCTTCCCCGCATGATCGAGCAGCTGAGTGCTGCCGTAGTAGCTGTGAACAGCGTGAGCCAGCATGAACTTTCTGTCCGGCGACAGCGCGCTGCTATCGAGCAGCTCATTCGACTTTAACGCCTCGGAAATAATGGAGTCGGAGTGATCGATTGCAAATGACGCCACACCTTCCACGTCTTTAAACAGGCGTGTGTAGTAGTATTTGCAGTCCAAGCCCGATGTGACGAGGCCGTTTCGGAAGAAGGAGACGGCAATGCGGAATGTCGTCACTGTGTGTGCGGGAGCTGTGAAAATGAGCGCCCCGACCTGACCAATTCCGAACCAGCGGTTATTGGGGGCGGCCGACAGTATATCGACGATGCTGAACCCGAGTGCGGAATACGCGAATGGATGCGAAGTAACAGCTCCGACATGGCGCCCCTGCCCAAAACCGGAGAGGCCTTCATCCAGGGTTTCGTCAAGCGCCCTCATGCCTGAGTACGGGTCGTTTCCCTGAAAGCCGAACACTGCGCGGCGGGCTGCTGCGTTATTTCGGTTGTCGACAGATAGTTCGCAGATCACAGCGGGTACGAGCGCCGATCGAAGATCATCACTGTGAGCCGTCTCCGGATCGGGGATCGACTTGAAAGGTGTGTAGATGCGAAACGTAAGATCTCCCGCGGTCCAGGTGTCGGTCCCTAAGTGAAATTCGCGTTGAATCTCTTCTTCGGAGAATGAGTCTACGCGAATCACCTTTGGATCCGGCTTCTGAGCCTCTGGTGTAAATCGGTCTACTTCGGCAGGTCGTGCATCCTTGTAGAACGGAAGAAAGCTAAAATGGTTTTTGTCACCCTCCAAACCGATGAATACATCTTGATTTGCCGGCCTTCCCAGTTCGATCGCTGGACCGCCCGCTGCGCCGCGAAACCCGAGAGTGAATGTTGCAAAGGCGCCAATGGGAGCATGGTGCGCGTTGAAGAATTTATTAGACAATTCGGCTTACCTTATTTCGTCGCTATTCCCAGGAAGTGACCGTTTTACTTCCGATTTCTTTCGAGAAATCGACCACTTTATCACGATACACTATCGAAGCGGGCTCTCCGAACTTCGAGACTACTTCGGAGTGAACAAGCTTTCCGTTCTTCCAGGAAAGGCCTACTACAAAACCGCCCTTTGCGAGAATACCTGAAACAGAACCGTCGGGCCAGGCAGACGGCAGCGCCGGCAACAAACGGACAAGGCGCTTGCCTTCCGCAGACTTTTCATGACTCTGCACCAGCATTTCTAGAACCGCCGCCGCGCCCCCAAAGTTACCGTCGATTTGGAACGGCGGATGAAGGTCGAACATATTGTGGGCAGTGAGAGTCGGGGTTAGCAAGTAACGCAAAATTTTGTGTGCATGCTCGCCATCCCACAGCCGCGCCCAAAAGAGTATTCGCCAAGCAGTGGCCCAGCCGGTGCTTTCATCGCCGCGATTTTCCAAGGTTTGCTTTGCTGCAGCTGCAAGCTCGGGTGTAGACTCGGGGCAGATTTGGCTGCTTGGATGGAGAGCATACAGATGAGAAATATGTCGATGCTGTTGTTCGGGCGCGATGCTGTCCCAGTCGTCCAGCCATTCTTGAAGCTGACCACGCGCGCCGATTTGAAGGGGAGCGAGTTTGTTTCGCGCGGATAAGACGTCCCTTCCGAAATCGCTGTCCATTTGCAGGACACTTTGGGCCTTCGCAACATTGTCGAAGAGGTCGCGCAGGATGCACATATCCAGCGTGGGGCCGGCGCAAATGCTGAAGTCACGGTGGTGGGCGTTCTCCGGCGAGTTCGATGGATTAGTGACGAGCCATCCGCTCTTTGGATGCACCACTAATGTATCGAGAAAGAATTCTGCCGCNNGTAGTTGTCGGCCAGAAACTCCGTATCGTTGGTGAGCTCGTAGTAGTCCCAAATACTCTTGCAAAGCCAGGCTCCGCCGGTTGGCCACAGACCGTGGAAGATGGTGTCCACCACCGATGTTCCGAGCCAGATATCTAAATTATGATGAGCAACCCAGCCACGCGCTCCATACTGGACTTGCGCTGTTCTCTCGCCGCATTTCGCAACATTTTTCAAAAGATCGAACAGTGGAACGTAACATTCTATCAGGTTGCCGCTTCCAGCAAGCCAATAGTTCATCTCCGAATTGATATTGATCGTCCACTTGCTGCCCCAAGGCGGCGAGGTTTGATCGTTCCAAAGCCCCTGAAGCGTAGCCGGCAAGCCGCCTGAGCGTGACCCGGCGATTAGCAGATAGCGACCGTACTGACAGTAAAGCGCTGCAAGGCTCGGATCTTCATTTTCTACGGCACTTGCTATACGCTCGTCGGTCGGACGGGATAATACAGTTTTGCCGCCCAGGTCGATCGACAGCCGTCGGAAGAGAGATTGATGATCTTCCACATGGCGGGTCAGCAGCCGGTCGTATTCGATCTCAGTCAGTTTGTTCAGCCAAAGCAATGCCGCTAACTCCGAATCGCCGGAGACGTCCTTTTCATTTATAAAGCTAGTTCCTATCGAGAGTAAAAGTGTCACTGAATCGGCTGCAGTAACCTCGATCGCTGCGCCGGAACTGTCAACAGATACTGCAGCAATGTCACCGTCCGCACGGATGTCGACAATCGCACAGAAGTTGGACTGTCCCGCTGCGGCCGGCGACGCCCCAGGTTTACCGGTCATTTTCAGTCGGCTGCCGGCCGCCGAAGCATCCGCAGCATGCGGACTAATTAAATTAGCCTTAAATGAAAGGGCGGAGTGTTTATCCGCAGTCAGGCGTACGACAATTACCTGATCGGGGAAACTGGCGAATATTTCGCGAACGTAGGAGACATTACCGATAGTGAAATGGCTTGTATGGACAGCGGAATCCAGGTCGAGAGCGCGTCGATAATTGGTAAGGCTGTGTGACTCGATGCCTTCGAACGAAAGCAGCAGTTCGCCAACCGGCTGATAAGATGCCTGTGTGCAGGGCTGTCCGAGCAAAGCCGACTCGGCGAGAGCTGCGGCCGCCGACCAGTTGTCGGCGAAAACCAGCTCGCGTATCCTTGCCAGCGCCTCTGGACCGGCCGGATTAGCATATTCGTGCGGACCGCCGGACCACAAAAATCCTTCGTTGAGCTGGATGCGTTCCTGTTTGATTCCGCCGTAGACCATCGCGCCGAGCCGGCCATTTCCGATCGGAAGCGCTTCCAGCCATTCCTGTGCGGGCCGACTGTACCAAAGACTGAGAAGCTGATTTTCGTCGCGGCGCTTCACCTATGCGCCTGGTCTTTTTTCGTTAAATCAGCATTTCTCAATTGCGTTTTAGCTTTCCAGTATAGTCGTACCGGTGACAGATCAGGCGAGCTAGCGGTTCGACTTCTTTATTTGATGCATACATTCCGATGAGAGCGCCGACGAAACCACCTGCATATTCGGTCGATAAAATCTTGCCGTCGGTTTCAACAGACATAATCGGATCATTAGTTAGATTCTGGTAAGCCGTGAATATATAGAGCGCTCCAAGGCCTTCAATATGGAGCGCGATCTCACCTGGATTGATACGAACCGTGGACAGTAGCTCTTCGCTGCAGTCGAGGTCCTTTTTAATAAGACTTAAATAGGGGCCGTCTGCCTGGTACTGTATTATCAGCCCAAGGAATGTGCGGTTGTTCTGTGCGGCGATCAAGCCGGCGGAAAGGGTTTGCGAGGGTGCAGAGAGTTCGACATTAGCAATGGCAGTGAAGTCTGAATGTTTTTGGCGATACCCGATAAACGCCGGGTTGCCGCGCTGTCCCACTGTGTCCTGAGTTCCGGCTAAACAAAGACGACTGTTTTCGTGGTCGATTTCCAGCCAACTGCATTCTGCAGGATGCTTGCCGATCGCCAGCCACTTCGGGTTGAGAATTGGAATATCGAAATCATCATAAAAACTCTCCGGATGCTCTTCCGGCTCCTGCGAAGATGGGAAGCCCCACAGAGAAGAGTGATAGGCGCTTTTGACCAGGCCGCTGTTGTCGAGCGTGTGCGGCCATTCGTCTTTCCAGGTCATCGGAACCAGGAAGGTTTCTCGCCCAGTATTGAAGTACCCTTCTTCGTAGGGTTGGCATCCTAAGAGCACCATCCAGAGGTCTCCATTTTCGGTCTCAATCAGGTCGGCGTGTCCTGTGCAAGTGATCGGGTTCGGGCGGTTAGGCGTAAGGCCGCGGTTTGTGACGATCGGGTTACTCGGACAAGGATGATAGGGGCCGGAAATCTCTCCGTGTCGTTCCGTCCGAAAGGCGACCACCGAATGATAGCTGCCTGTACCGCCCTCCGCCGCGACGATGGAGTATCTGCCAAACCATTTGTAAAGGTGCGGACCCTCGATCCAGATCGGTTCGGTAGAAATATCTGAGCCACCGTCGACAAGGATGGTCTTTTGACCGATGAGCCGACCCGACCCTGGATCGATCTGCTGCAGCCACAGATTGTGATGGCCATCGTAGAGGGGTTGTTCGGGATTGCCGTTGCCGATATAGAAGCATTTTCCGTCATTTTCGAAATAGAGCGACGGGTCGATGCCTTGAGCGCCCTCTATCCAAATTGGATCTGACCACGGTCCCGCTGGGTCGGACGCGGTAATCAAAAAATTGCCCTTGCCGCTAACATTGGTGCAGACGATATAGAAGCATCCGCCGTAATGACGGATTGTTGGCGCGTACAGACCTCCCGAAGGCGCAGGACTTATCATTTCGATCTGTGATCCACGATCTATCGCATTGCCAATGTGTGTCCAGTCGACGAGGTTGGCGCTTTTAAAAATCGGAATGCCAGGCAGATATTCGAATGTGGAATTGACGAGGAAATAGTTCTGGTTAACTCGGCAGACGCTCGGGTCCGGATAAAAGCCGCTGAGGATTGGATTGACATAGGAGGGAACGTGTTGGTTAAACATAAATCGATTTGCATACCAGTATGGGCAAGCTTGAGTATATTTTCAAGTCTTTCCAAGGTGCAGAGAGGTAACGGACAATAGAATGCCCTTTGATGTCGCGCGATTCCCATCCGCCGTACGTTTCTGCAATCTCGTTCAATCCAGCCTGGATTCGATACGGCGAGAGCATCCTATCCGGGTCGATCATCATCAAATACCTGGTGAAAGGCTAATCGATCGGCAAGAGCCGACAAATTGAAGCCGATAACTCACGTCAGCTGTGACTACGCGTCCGACGCCACAATTATAGTCCGCGAACTCTAAAATCTATTGTCAACAGTATGTGAATTACGTAGAAATGTCGACAAGATTAGTGTTGGCCAGATCATCGCATCGTCATGACGGCAATGCCGTTGCTACAAAGCTTTCAACCGGTGTGACTGAAATCGTATTTAATGTGCCGGCGGCTTTCGCCGCGTTTACTTTATCGATTGCCGGCTGCGCGAGTTTGGGGAGGAGAGAATCGGAATAGGGCAGCACTTTCAGCTGGATTGTCGGCCACGCGGACGTCGGTATTCGCCAGAGCGGAACTGCGAAAGTACTGCCGTTGTAGAAGTTGTCGTCAAAGAGCGCTCCTCCGACATAGAGACGCGCTGCATCGCCGATGTAGTTAATATTCAAAACAATCTTCCGACCGGCCGCCGCCGCCGGAATAGTTAGCGAATAGAGCGATGCGCTATTCCATGAGGCCTCCAGGGTTCCGTCAATCCCGACCGCTGCCTCAGATGCGGGTCTGACTTCATTGATGGAAACGACGATCTGCGCTGGAGTGTGTTTGATCGGTGCAGCGTACCTGGTAAAAATGCCATCTGGAATCCCTCGCAAATTTGAATCTCCGATCGACAGCTTTGCTATCGGCGGAAACAGTGAGACGTAGAAGTCGGCAGGGTCTGTCGCTTCCATTTGCAACCCATTGCCGTCAGTAATTAAATTACTGTCTGAAATGGCAGCATGATCTCGTCCGCCGATCGGAAGCCGCCAAAATTTCAGACCCTGACGAGGCGAGAGAACGACGAAGCTGATCCTTGCTCCGCCATGTTCTTCAAACGTTACCGCCGGCGCTGTACTTGGTGTGATATTGTTAACCAGCAAAAGTACTCCCTGATTTTGTACTGTTGCGGAACCTACCGTCACTTTGCCGGCGCAGCTGCTGAAGGACAACTCCGGGGCGATGCCGCTCAGAGCCGTAAAGAAATAGACAGAATGGTTACCATCTGAGAGATGACACAGCATCTGAGCTGTCGCGTATTGCAGTGTCGTTACGCCGCATTTTAGGTTAAACGGAAATATTCCGTAGCTGCCCGACGGGATCGTGATCGGCTGCTGCGGAAAGAGGACGTATCCCGCCTGAGTCTTTAGCTGAAATTGAACACCAGGGTGGTCTGGCAGTGCAATATGCGGCTGCTGATTGTCGAAAAAGACGAAACCTGAGTTACCGTCCGAGCGTGCATCCCAGCGAAGCGTCGAAAAATCGTCCAGACCGGCTGGACTAATGTCCGGAAAAAAAGCCGGCATTCGTGCGAGCATGGGCCCGAAATCTTCTAGAAAGAGATGCTGCTCCCTGAGAAGATGATACTGCTTCCGTACCTGCCCGGCGCTTCCGAGCGGCGCTTGAAAATCGTAATCTTTCTCCGGCATCCGGTTCGGGTGGTCTTCCTGCATCGTCGACAACGCACCGTCAGGATTAACCCCGCCCTGAAACATATAGTAGCCAGGCATATTGTTACCGTTACCGAGCTTAGACAGCGCGAGAGCTGCGACGTTATTAGGGTCGACTAATATTCGACGGTCATAACTCACTGCCATGCCTCCGCCAATTTCGACGCAGGCATACGGAAACTGGCTAATCAGGGCGCTGTTGGTAATGTTCTTAGACGTCATCTGTGCGCCAAGGTCGTTTAATGCCCGCACATCGGTGAAGAAATACTCTTTGCGGTAGCCCTCCAGAGTGCCACCCCAAAAGCCATCGCTATATCCACCAAATAGCGGGACAAGCTCTGATTTTGGGAGTCCGCCCTGCCACCCGGTGACAGCATAAAACGGAACATCGATACCGGCAGCTTGCGCCATCGATTTGAGTTTAAGCAAATAATCGGGCTTCCATTCCTCGTTCTCGACCTGTATTCCGATGACGGGGCCGCCGTCCTTCCAAAGGAGGCCAGACATCTGCTTCGATTCTTCGGCGTAGAGCGGCTTAACCAGGGCAAGATAGGCAGGGTCGGTGGATCGCAGCTTGGTTCCTGAGTTCTGCACCCAATCAGGGAAGCCCCCGTTGCGCACCTCGCCGTGGCACCATGGACCGATCCGTACGAATACCTTCAGTCCGAGACTTTGACAGAGGAGCAAGAAGTCACGCAGCGACTTTTGCCCTGTCCAATCGAACTTCCCCTCAGCCTCTTCTTGATGGATCCAGAAGACGTAGGTGGATATTGTGTTGATCCCGTCCGCCTTCATCTTCAACAGTTCTTCGCGCCATTCACTTCGCGGATAGCGACTGTAATGAAACTCACCTAATATCGGTATCCAGGGTTTGCCATCGAGAAGGAATGACTGGCTGTCCAAGGTGATCGTCCGCCCTGATGGGTCGACATAAGAACCCGGTCCGTAGGGGCTTGGCGCGGGCGCAGCCTGAGGGTCGGTCAGATTAATTGCGAGCGGCGCTGCGCCGGCGATGCATGGAATGGCTAGCGCGATGAGCATAAGGGTACAGGAGAACCAATTCATGGTTAATACCGATCTCCGGGGGCTGTGCAATTACATTTAATGATACTATAAGGTAGCATAACCGAACCTGTTTTCTTCGTAAAGCGTGTTGTATGCAAATATGTTTTGCATTTTCTGGCCGAAACAAAGAGGTTGAAGTTTTTGAAGTTTGCCTTTTCCCTTGCTGCATTGACGCTGCTTTCGCTTTTCGTTTTTAGCTCCTCGCCCACATACGCGGATGTTAATCCAGTCATTCCAGCTTCGATTATCCCAGTCAGTCTCACCTGCGAAAACGCGGTCGATCCAATGGGTGTCGATGTTCCCAACCCGACGTTATCATGGAAGCTTGCGGGGTCAGGTAGAAGCCAGCGTCAAGCGGCCTATCAGATCGAAGTTTTGTTCGACAACGCAATTTTATGGAACACCAGACGAGTCCTCAGCAGCTCAACCCTGAACATTCCTTATTCCGGACCGGTGCTTGTTACTGCCCAAACCGTCGTTTGGAGAGTGCGTGTATGGAGCGGTGCAGGAGATGTGTCTCAGTGGAGCGCTCCGGCACAGTGGACCATGGGTGTTATGAAACGAGACGACTGGCAGGCTAAGTGGATCGGAGCTGACACAGTCCCCTACAGCAATTG
>PLAD01000379.1 GCA_003134215.1 Armatimonadota bacterium | reverse complement strand
TGCCTACGGCCTCGGCAAAAGCAAGCGCGAGACGATCCTGGTCTACGACCTGGGCGGCGGTACTTTCGACGTCAGCGTCCTGGATGTCGACGAAGGCCTATTCGAAGTCCGATCGACTGCCGGAGACACCAAACTCGGCGGTGACGACTGGGATTCGCGAGTAGTTGACTGGATCGCATCCGAATTTCAAAAGCAGGAAGGCATCGATCTCCGCAAGGACAAGCAGGCGATGCAGCGGCTTCGCGAAGGGGCTGAGAAGGCCAAGATCGAACTTTCGGCTCGAAGCGAAACAGATATCAACCTGCCGTTCATCACCGCAGACCAGAACGGACCGAAGCACCTTGAACTGCATCTGTCGCGCGCCAAGTTCGAAGAACTGACGCACGACCTGCTTGAGCGAACGCGAGAACCGTTCATTCGGGCCTTGAAGGATGCCGGCGTTACTGCCTCGGACCTTGACGAAATCGTCCTCGTCGGCGGATCTACCAGAATGCCGCAAGTTCAGGCTCTGGTCAAAGAGCTTGGCGGCGGCAAAGAGCCGAACAAGACGGTCAACCCTGACGAAGTCGTCGCTGTCGGCGCGGCTATCCAAGGCGGAGTCCTCGGCGGCGAAGTGAAGGATGTAGTCCTTCTCGACGTCACCCCGTTGACGCTGGGTATCCAAACGTTGGGCGATGTTATGACGCCGATGATTCAGCGCAACACGACCATCCCTACCCGTAAAAGCGATGTCTACTCGACAGCTGCGGACGGACAGTCGGCAGTCGATGTCGTCGTCTATCAGGGCGAGCGGCCGATCGCTTCGCAGAATAAGATGCTCGGACGATTCCAGTTGACCGACATTCCACCTGCGCCGCGCGGAATTCCGCAGATCGAAGTGACATTCGATATCGACGCTAACGGTATAGTCAATGTCAGCGCTAAAGATAAGGGCACAAACCGCGAACAGCGCATCACAATCAGCGGCACCGGCGCGCTCAGCAAAGACGAAGTGGACCGAATGGTACGCGACGCCGAAGCCCATGCGGCGGAAGACCTGAAGGTCAAAGAGCGAGCGGAAGCTAAGAATACGGCCGACTCCCTGATCTACCAAACGGATAGGACGCTGAAGGACCTAGGCGACGACTTTGCACCGGATGATCGTCAGAAGGCGGTTGCAGCGCAGGAGCAGCTCCGGGCAGCGATCGCATCGGATGATCTCGACCGAATCAAGGCCGAGACCGAAAACCTACAGCAGGCTGTCTACAAGCTCAGCGAAGCGCTGTACCAGAAGCAGGCCGCCGGAAGCGCCCCCGGTGCAGGACAGAACGGCTCAGGCCCGGTTGACGAAACCGTTGTCGACGACAAGGCATCGGAAGATGTCATCGACGCTGAATTCAAGGCCGAATAGTCCGGTTCTGGACAAATCAGATCGAAAGGCCGGCAAGTCTTGCCGGCCTTTCTCTCTTTTAGGCTGATCTCCGACACAGTAAATGTACCGGCAAGCAATAAGTTAGATGCCGTGTATAATATGGAACATATCCTGTTTAATGACTGTTATACACTCAACTGAAGTGACACCTAAGGGCTGAATGTTGCAAGAAGTAAACTATGTCCACTGATTACAAAGATTATTACAAAGTCCTGGGAATTGAAAAGAGCGCAGATGAGCAGCAGATCAAGACTGCTTACCGCAAGCTGGCTCGCAAGTACCATCCTGATGTCAACCGCAGCGACCCTGGTGCGGAGAACAAATTCAAAGATGTCAGTGAAGCCTATGAAGTTCTTTCTGACCCCGATAAGCGCCTGAAATACGATCAGTACGGCGACCAATGGAAGGCCTTCTCACAGGCAGGCGCCGGCGGAAGCCGTCCCGGCGCAACGGGCGGCGCGAGCTATGTTAACCCCGATTCGGGCTTCGGCGGGCTCGATGACCTTTTTTCGACTCTGTTTGGCGGGGCGGACGGCGGCGGTGGATTTGGGGGGTTTGCGAACTCGGGTCGGCAGTCGACACGTTCCGCAGATGTCGACTACAAGGTCGACATTTCGTTCTACGAAGCTTACAGCGGCACGACACGCAGCTTCACGGTCGCACTTCCCGAGACTTGCGCGCGTTGCCACGGCAATGGACGGATCACTACGACTCGCGGTAAAAACTGTCCGACGTGTAACGGCACCGGCAAAGCGCGCGGCGGACGAGCATTGTTTGGCAACGCCCCCTGCCCCGACTGCGAAGGTACCGGACAAGCGATGGAAACATGTCCGGATTGTCATGGTCAAGGAAGTGTTGAAGGGACGAAAAGGCTCAACGACGTGCGGATTCCTGCCGGTATCAAAGAAGGTCAGCGTTTACGTCTCGCCGGGCAGGGCCCGAACGGTTCCAATCTCTATCTGAGAATATCAATCAAGCCGGACAATAGGTTCGAACGGCGCGATGACGATATTTACACCGAGTTTGAAGTGCCTTATACTGTTGCAGCACTTGGCGGAGAAGCGAAGATCGAGACTCCTGAGGGAGTTAAGCCGCTCGATGTGCCTGCAGGTACGCAGAGCGGACAGGCGTTTCGCCTCACCGGCCGCGGTATGCCGCGTATTAAGGGCGGCAAGGGCAACCTGATCGCGCGAGCGAAAATCACTGTACCCAAGAATCTCTCCCCGCGCGAGAAAGACCTGCTGCGCGAGATTGCGGTTCTGCGGAACGACGGGGTGACGATCAGAACATAGCGGACCGAAAATGCTTAAGGATAAAGACGAACCAATTTATACGATCAGCATTGCGGCGAAACTGGTCAGGCCCCTTCAAGGCGGCACCGGTGATGCGAAACCGTTACATGCTCAGACTCTGCGTATGTATGAGCGGGAAGGATTGGTCAAGCCAAAGCGAATGGGGCGAAACCGGCTCTATTCCGACCGGGACATAGAACGGTTGAGACAGATCCAGCACTTCACGCAGGATCTGGGAGTAAATCTAGC
>PLAD01000102.1 GCA_003134215.1 Armatimonadota bacterium | reverse complement strand
CAGTCCGAACATTCGGTACGCTCATCGCAATTGCCCCCGTCCCATCATTTATTCTTAATGACAGTATAAGGAGATCGCTCGGAAAATTCATCCCCGATTCGGCCTATTTGGACGCTCCCGGTCGTGTCAGCGCTGCCACAGAATCTGGGTGCTTTCGAGAGGTGTCATCGCTCCATCCAGGTAGGGGACGATTCTCGCTGTGAAGTCGGAAGAAGGACGATTAGGCGGAAGCGAGCCGGAGTAGATATAGCCGCCGTCGGACCCGATCAGGTCCTGTGACTTGACCAGTTCGATACGTTCTATTCCGTCGTTCGGGCTCGCATCGGCAAACGCTTCGACCTTGACCATTTCGGGCGACATCTCGCCCAGATAAACCTGCACCGAGAATGATGCACCGGTGTCGCTTTCTTCGATGCTCACTGATCCGAAGCGCACTTTAGGCCAGTGATCGGCGAGCGTCTGTCGCCAACTGAGGATATCCGACGCCAAGACACCTTCATCGGAAGAGCGTTTCTTGTAGGCAGCGGCGCCTGGGACGTAGTACTTGTCGGCATACTGCGAAACCGTGCGGGCGGCAGAATATTCGGGAGCCAGCCGCGCCATGCTCTCGCGGATTCTCGCCACCCATCTTGTGGGGATTCCCGATGCATCGCGGTCGTAGAAATCCGAAACGATCGACTGTTCCAGCAGGCTGTAGAGGGCGTTCGCCTCAGCAGCATCCCATTCCGGATCGTCGCCATGCTCGTTGCGGTCGCCAAGCGCCCATCCGACGTCGTCGGTATAAGCTTCCGCCCACCAACCATCGAGCTCCGAAAGATTCAAGCCACCATTCGCCAGGATCTTCATTCCGCTGGTGCCGCTGGCCTCCCACGGTCGGCGCGGCGTATTGATCCACAAGTCTATGCCCGGAGCTAGTTGCTGCGCAAGGCGCATATCATAGTCGCTCAAGAAAACGACGCTTCCTTTGACATCGCCGTACTTAATGTAGTCGCTCCACTGCTTAATCAGGTCATGACCCGCACGATCCTGCGGATGGGCCTTGCCGGCGAGAATAAGCTGCACGGGACGGTCGTGGTTACAAAGAATGCGGCGCAGCCGGTCTGGATCGTGCAGCAGCAGGTTTGGCCGCTTGTAGGTTGCAAATCTGCGTGCAAAACCCAGCGTGAGCGTGTTGGCATCGAAAATTCGCCCGGCCGCATCGATTTCCACAGGTGACGCACCAGATTCCGCTACCTGCCTTTCGTAGCGCTTACGCGTGATGTCAATCAGGTGTTTGCGCGCCTCCGTGCGCAAGGTCCAGATTTGTGAATCGGTAAGAGTTCTAATATCGCACTCATGGATATGCTCTTCCTTCGTCCAGCATCCCTTCCCACAACATCCGGTCCACAGTTCGGACGCTTTTTCGGAGACCCAGGTCGGCATGTGGACCCCGTTGGTCACATAACCGATCGGAACTTCCGCCTGCGGCCAGTTCGGAAAGAGAGGCTGAAAGATGCTTCGGCTGACCTTGCCGTGCAGTTCGCTGACACCGTTGACCGCGCCGCTCGAATGGACCGACAAAAATGCCATATTAAAGGGCTCGTCATCGTTCGCGGCATCATGTCGACCAAGCGCAAGCAGCTCGTCGATGGAGATTCCCAGGTCATTTTCTGCATAGCTGGTCAGGTAAGTACGGATCAGCGCAGAAGGAAATCGATCAAACCCGGCTTCAACCGCCGTGTGCGTTGTGAAGAGGTTGCCCGCTCGAGTTATGGTCAGGGCATCTACAAAATCGGTCTTTTGGTCGATCATGTAACTGCGAGCACGCTCCAGTACGGCAAAGGCTGCATGCCCTTCATTGAGATGACAGACTTCCGGAGAGAGTCCTATCGCTCGCAACAATCGCCATCCACCGATTCCTAGCACGAGTTCCTGTTTGAGACGGAGTTCCGGTCCGCCGCCATAAAGCTCGCCGGTAATGCATCGGTGTGACGGCAGGTTGGCGGGGTCGTTGGAATCGAGCAGGTAAAGTTTGGTTTTGCCGATCCGGGCTTCCCATGTGCGGATCCAGAGACTCGATCCGGGCAGCTCTACCTTGACCCGAAGCCACTGGCCGTTTGGCAGGCGCAGCGGTTTGATCGGCAGATGCCCGGGATTGTTGATCGGATAAAGCTCGTGCTGATTGCCTCCAGCATCGATTTCCTGTCGAAAATAGCCCTGGGCATAGAGCAGGCCGATACCGACGATCGGCACCCCGAGATCGTCCGCCGCCTTCAGCTGATCGCCTGCTACATTTCCGAGACCTCCGGAGTAGATTGGCAATGTTTCGCTCAGCATATACTCCATGCTAAAGTAGGCAGCCTGGGTTAGCGGCGAGTTGCTATGATTTCTGCTGAACCACAACTCATCGCGATCTTCTTCGTTTTGCTGATCTGCAAGATTTTTCAGTAATTCCTGGATCTCAGGCTGTGCGACGACCGAGTCGATCTTGTCCTCTGAAACAGTCTGTAGAATCAACCGAGGATTTTGCGTGGCCTCCCACAGTTCGGGGTCGAGGCTGCGCCAGAGCTGATCGGTCGAGCGATCTCTCGAGGAGCTCAGGTTCAGCGCAATATCGATCAGGGAGTCGAAGGTCGACGTGGTTGGCCGCAAGTGATGGCGTTCAGACTGGGTCATTGGAGTTCCGTTTCAGGCGTCACAGTTTCGTCTTCGGCAAACAAGTCAAGGGCCAAAGGGAGTGTGCTGATAATGCCTATCGCTAATAAAACACTTCCAAGCAGCCGGCGACTGTCCTTGGAAAATCTGTTAGAAATGAGAAGGCCGATTCCGGCGCCGAGTAAGACTCTCGTTCCGGCAAGCAGCGCAAGTTCACCGACTGGAAAATTGTTCCTACTCATAGCTCTTTCTGCCGTTCCGACCTGCGACACAGTTGAACGATGTGTCATTGAAAGACAGTATGAAGGGAAATGTCAAAATCGACATTCTCGAAGCAGCCGATCAGTTAAAATTAGTGAATTAGCTGGAACACTGGATGATTTCGACGCCGGCCGCCTCAAGAGCTGTCCTGAGGTGGGGCTGCTCAATCGGGGTGTCGGTCACCAGCGCCTGCGCGGCGGTCAGTGGTCCGATCGATGCAAATGTTGCTTCGCCGAGCTTCGAATGATCGGCGACGACAATGACATCACGTGCTCGCGACATCATGGCGCGCTTTAGCTGAACGGCTTCGAAGTCGACCACGGTCCAGCCGGCATCCTCACTGACGCCGTTAACGCCGATGAATGCACGATCGACGTGGATATCACGTAAAAACTCGGTCGCCAGAGGGCCGAGGGTCGCTTGTCGTTCGGCATGAAGCTGACCGCCGATGAGGAGGACATTGGCTCCGGGAGAGTCGGCGAACTCGAACGCAGAGGGAAGCGAGTTAGTGACAATGGTCAGTCCCTGGCGCTCACGGAGAACGCGAGCGATTTCATGTACCGTGGTACCCGCATCGAGAAGGATGGTTTCGTGATCTCGAACGCGAGAAGCCGCGACGCGTGCGATCCGTCGCTTTTCATCGCGTCGCTCCTGTTCTTTGACTGCAAGCGGGGCTTCGACTGCAACGTGTTCGCGCAGAATAGCCCCACCGTGCGTCCGCCGCAGGCGCCCTCTTTGTTCAAGGGCCGTGAGGTCAGCACGGATTGTCGGCGCGGAAACCGCAAACTCTTCCGTCAGCGACTCGACGGAAACTTTACCCGTTTCCCGCAATATGTCAAGAATCAATTGATGGCGTTCTTCAACGAACACTGGTTTTCGTTTCCTCTCGACTGTCAACACTTTAGCCGCTGATTTCTATTGACTATTTTCGTTTGACCTTGTATTATATCACGTCACAAGGAAAAGATAAAGCTTGTCTACTCAATCCGAACTCTATAACGATGCACATCCCGAGATGGTGAACCTGACAGATATCGAGCGGGCCCGCGAGACTATCCGAGGGGTTGCCCGTCACACTCCACTGATGACCTCTCCAACGATTTCGTCCCTTTGCAGGGCCGACCTGAGCGCGCCGGACGAGGCTATTTATCTTAAGGCGGAGAACCTGCAGCGCACCGGGTCTTTCAAGATTCGCGGCGCTTATAATCGCCTTTTTCAAATTCAGCCGGCCGCGCGCGGAAAGGGAGTTGTTACCGCCAGCGCCGGGAACCATGCTCAGGGAGTGGCCCTCGCTGCTGGATTGCTTGGTATTAAAGCTACGGTATTCATGCCCGAAACCGGGAGTATCGCCAAGATTCAAGCGACCAAAGGCTATGGTGCGACAGTCATTCTCGAGGGCAAGACCTACGACGAAGCGGTTATCGCGGCAAGTTCTTTCAGCAAGCGAACCGGCGCGATCTACATTTCAGCGTACGACGACGACGCAATTATCGCGGGTCAGGGCACGATTGGTCTGGAGATCCTGGCGTATCTGCCCGATCTCGATACAGTGGTCATTCCTGTCGGCGGCGGCGGACTATTCGCCGGAGTCGCTGCAGCAATTAAGTCCGTGAAATCATCGGTCCGCATTATCGGGGTCCAGGCTGAAGGCGCAGCCGCAGCGGTCGATAGTTTCAATGCAGGGCATATTGTGCAGCAGGTAGCTCCGATAGAGACAATCTGCGACGGAATTGCAATCAAGGCGCCGTCGGAACGCACATTTTCGTACATTCAGTCCTTCGCCGATGAAATGGTCACAGTCAGCGATTCAGCGGTGGCTTCCGCACTACTGCTGCTGATCGAACGAATGAAGCTGGTCGTGGAACCGTCAGGCGCCGCAGGGCTGGCCGCGCTGATGTCCGGCCGGGCGCAGCCGCACGGCAAGACTGCTGTGGTACTTTGCGGGGGAAATATCGATCTCAAGCTGTTGTCCGATCTGATCCAGCGAGAGCTGATCAAGACAAACAGGTATTTGCATATTTTCACATCGGTTTCGGACCGCCCGGGAGGTCTGGCAGCGCTGCTGGACGTTATCGCGGTCCAGCGTGGAAATATCATCAGTGTGCAGCACAACCGAATCAGCCCACATGTCCCGCTCGGCTCGACTGGCGTTGAACTCTTGATCGAAATACGCGACGAAGATCATCAGATTAAGCTGCTCAATTCGCTCGCCATTCAAGGGTACTCCTACAAGCTTCTCGATAAGTAGTTTTGAAGAAGCCGGCGGGCAATTTCAGGCTTAGATGAGACTATCATTCGGCAGACGTTCATAAAATCCGTTTGGCTGTCCATTGACGTTTTAGGGTCAACTATGGCCATAATACACAAACGCCACTTAACAGGTAGATAAATTCATGACAGAACCAACCTCTCCCCCTCAGGTAGCACGCGGCCTCGAAGGCATTGTCGCAGCGGCAACGAAGATCGCCGATGTAGACGGCGCAAAGGGCCGACTAACCCTGAGAGGGTACGATATCAACGAACTCTCGGGACGTGTTACCTTCGAAGAGGTTGCTTACCTGTTGTGGCATGGCAAACTTCCCAACCGCCAAGAACTCGACGATCTCAATGCCACCCTGAGCAAATACCGCAACCTTCAGCCCGCGGTGATCGATGCCCTGAAAGTCGTTTCTAAAGAAGCGACCGGCATGCATGTTCTTCGAATGGGTGCGGCAACCCTGTCAATCGGCTACGACAACAGCGACTCCCTTGCATCGGACATTGTCGAAAACCGCGCTGCACGCCTGCAAGCGCAGATGCCGGCCATTGTCGCGCATTCTTGGAGATTGTCGCAGGGCCTGGATATTGTCGAGCCAAAACCCGAGCATGGTCTGGCCGAAGGCTTTCTCTATATGCTTGAGGGCAAACAGCCTGAACCCGCACGTATTGCGGCATTAAACGCATATCTCGTCGCAATTGCCGAGCACGGTTTAAACGCATCGACGTTCGCTGGCCGGGTGATTATCGCTACCGACTCCGATATGGTTTCGGCGCTTACCGGCGCGATCGGTGCGCTGAAAGGACCAAAACACGGCGGTGTTCCCGGCCCGGTTCTCTCAATGCTGGAAGAGATCGGCGAGCCGAAAAATGCAGATGCTTATATCCGTGCAGAAATGAACGCCGGACGGCGGATTATGGGCTTCGGCCACCGTATCTACAAGGTACGCGATCCGCGCGCTGCTCTGCTCGGAGATGCGGCAGAAAAGATGGCGGAACTCACCGGAGATCGTCGGCTATTGGAATTGACCTCAGCGGTAGAATCGACCACGGTCAAGGTTCTTGCGGAGCTCAAGCCAGGACGAGACCTCTATGCCAATGTCGAACTCTATGCGGCGTTGATCCTCCACGCAGTTAACGTACCGTCAGAAATCTTCACCGAAGTCTTTGCAATCGGCCGAACTTCAGGATGGACTGCGCACATGATCGAACAGCTCGAAGACAACCGCCTTATTCGGCCGAACTCGGTCTATGTCGGCGAATACGGACTCGCTTGGAAGCCGATCAGCGAACGCGCTTAAGTTTCAAACGACCTCGATATTTCAAAGCCCCGGAAACGGGGCTTTTTTCCACACCAGGAATTCGTAATGATGCCAAGACGTACCACAGCACAGAGTTCACAGACTCGCTTTGGCATCGGGGAGTGGTTTGGCCTCCCATTTGCCGAAATGTCTCAGGTGGAGCGACGGCAGATTGCGATAGAACTAACTACTCCCGGCCAATCCGTCCGGAGAGTTTGTCTCCCTTAGGCGATGGGGCAAGAAGATGGCTGTACTTGTTGACAGCGAATTTTTCGATGCGTTAGGCAAAATGGACGATGTGCCGCACCTTGCCAATTGCGCTATTGCCTGGTTTGTCGTATCCTATGAGTTTCGCGACAAAGCATCCGTCTATCTCCACTTAAGACGCAATTCACAACTCTTGAACGCGCCGTTGAGGCGTTAACCGCAGGTCGCACAGTAAGCCTTGAAACGTTTGAGGCGCGACTGCGGGCTAGAGTTCGTTCCGGTGACGTAGGATCACCCGAACACCCACCTCAGATCCTTTCCGATTAACAGCTCCATTTTTGCAGCTATGATGGGTGTTCTTCATTGGAACGGTACACGTTTCTAATACGGCTTTTTTGGCTAAATGGGCAATTTCTACCGAATTGTCGTATGTAATTAGGAATTCTCCTTTTAACGAACTAGCAATTTCGAAAAGGTTAGCATGGTCGATGGTAGAGTGAAGATAGAGCCGCCGCCCGGCAATAGTATATGGCGGGTCGATGAAGAAAACCGCGTCGTGTCTATCGGCATTGGCTCGCAGTACATCCAAACCATCCCCCTCCACAAACGTTATTCGCGGCCCGGTCGCCGATTACGATTACGAAACATCTCTCTACCTCTCCGATGTCGTTCCATACTTTGTCTGTTACTCGAATCGGCCACAAAAAAGCGGAAAGCTGTTAACGAAAAAATTGGTTTTACCAAAATAATTAATCGGGTATAATTGGAAAATTAACCTTAGTTAAAATGCCCCAGTCCAAATCTATTAACGAATACGCGAGTGAATCGATTCAGAACTATCTGAAGGCGATTTATCATTTGAACGCTAATGGCCATGTCGCCAGCGGACAGGAGATCGCTTGCGCTGTCAAAGTCAGCGCACCCGGAGTCACCAAGATGCTGCAGCATCTGGCAGCTAATGAGCTGATAGTCTATCGGCCTTACCAGCCGGTTTCGCTGACTGAGCTCGGTGAAAAGATCGCGCTGGAAGTCATTCGCCATCATCGGCTGCTTGAGCTTTATCTGATGGAGAACCTTGGTTACGGCTGGGAGCAGGTTCATGCCGAGGCGGAGCGGTTAGAGCACCATATCAGCGAAGATTTTGAAAACAGCATCGAGCGGCTGCTGGGCTTTCCGCAGTTCGATCCGCACGGCGACCCAATCCCGAGCCGTGACGGCAAGATGCCGCCGATTCCCAAGCAGACACTTTTCTCTCAGATTGAGGGTTCCACCGTGGTGGTGAGACGGGTTGCCGATGAAGATCCGGCGCTTTTGATCTACCTGGCTGAGCGCGGATTGCGCCCAAATGTTGTGGTTGTTATTGAATCTCGCGAGCCATTCGGAGGCTCGTTGACTTTGAAAGTCGGCGATAGGCACGAACGGATCAGTCCTGACGCTGCTCGATTTGTGTTTGTCGAACCTGCCGTGTTGGGAAGTAAGTCCGAAAAATGAACGACACAGAATCTTTGACCCCAGACCTCAGCTCCTTGCCGACGGGAGGATGGCGAGGCGACCGAAGGGCGCCGACGCTGCCGGAAGTATTTCGAACGATTCACGTTCCGATCAATGCCAGTGCTTGGAAGAGGTTCCTAGCGTTTTTCGGCCCAGGTTACCTTGTTGCCGTCGGATATATGGACCCCGGCAACTGGG
>PLAD01000077.1 GCA_003134215.1 Armatimonadota bacterium | reverse complement strand
CGAGAAAACCGGCGGTCGAAGACCAGAAAATAGTCTTGTAAGTTGCATCCATTCCGCCCGCAGTAAAGATGACGCCCTTTGGATGCAGCGACTGCGTAGAATTTGGCAACAGAACAGTCAGAAATGGCATGGTCGCCGCGGCGAACAGGGTATATCCCGCCGCAGCCATCGCTTTCTTCCGCGGATCGACGATCGCTTCCCTGAGGGCGAAGTAGGCCAGGTAAATCAGTATTAAAAGCACTATTGCCGACTGTTTTGGGTCCCAGTTCCAAAACATGCCCCATTGCACTTTGGCAAAAATAGAGCCAGTGATCGTCGTCAATATCCAATAGAGTGTGGCCAGTGTCGCTGCTGTTCTCGACGAAATGTCGTAGGTCATACGGCGTTTGACAATATAAAGCAGAGCAAAAACAGCCGAAACAACCGACAGCACTGTCGCAGTCATCGCGCACGGCACATGAAAAAACATGATTTTGGCCAGCGACTCTACCCTGAACATCTGCGCTGGGGGGGCATAGATGATTGCCGCCCAGATGACGACGGTCATCCACACCAGGAGAGCTATTTTAAGAAACTTTACCATGACGAGATCTATCCGACGTCCCAGACGAACCCGAAGAGGAGGAACGCCGCCGTTATTACCACTATATCATAACTTGCCAACACGATGCACTCGTTCGATGCTGTTCCAACTGGCGCCGAAATCGGTGACAGGGCGGCAAGTGTCCCGGTTGTCGCCGCAAGGAGCACNNCAGTACAGTAAACGCCGCAACCAGGAAAAGCGACGAACGTATGCCGCCGGCCGATGCCGGGGCCACCAACGCCGCTACAAAGGTAGAAGCTGACGACAGGCCGAGGCCGCCGAGGGTCAGAATGACGAGCAGCAGACGAAAATCGGCGCCGGATGTCGAAGCGCCAAGGACCGTTAGCAGCAGCGGAGTCACCACGATTTCGATTGCCGCCAGCAGCAGCCAGTTGACGAGCATCTTGCCGGCGAGTAGCGAGCTCGCCCGAACAGTCAACCGAAGCGCATCGGCCGTGCCCATTTCTTCCTCTCGCACAAAGACCCGGGACAATCCCGACATCGCCGAAAAGAAAAGGACGATCCAGAGTAAGGCGGCGTCTACATCCAGTCTCACTGCTTTCAATGCAAGAAGGTACGCCAGGACGCACAAAGTTACTATTGAAAAAAGCATGGTCGCGCCGACTGCCTGCTTCGTCCGCATTTCAACCCGCGACTCTTTCCAGAATACCACCAGCACCTGGTCGAGCCAGCTATTTCGAAAGTTCTGCGCTCTTGCTCGCTCTTTCGGCTCTACCACGCTTGTTTACCGATCGGCAGTCGATCATCGGCCCAGCGTGTCGCTTCCGTCTCCTCATTCGTCGCGATTAATGCACTGCCTCCGCTGCTCCTCTGGCGAGCAATCAGGGAGTCTACGATCGCTGTTCCGTCGCTGTCGAGTGCTAGAGTCGGCTCGTCAAGCACCAAAAGATCGGGCGAGTTCAAGAGAGCGAAGGCGAGTTTCAAGCGCTGCTTCATGCCCGAGGAGTAGCTCGAATAGAGCTTCGATCCAGCCCTACCCAGACCAACCTCATCCAAGAGACGTCGGCACTCGGATTCATCGACACCTGCAACCCTCGCGAAGAACTCGAGATTTTCCATGCCGGTGAGGTCGCCGTAAAGTTCCATCGAGGGCGCGCAGTATCCCACCTTCTCAATCGGCAGACGTTTACATTCTCCCACGTCAGCAGCAAGCAAACCGAGAATGATCTTCAGGAACGTGCTTTTCCCAGCGCCATTCGCGCCTGTGACTACCAGGACACGGCCGGCAGCCAGTTCGCCTGAGATTCCGCTAAAGAGCGGACGCCGACCAAAACCCTTAGCGAGGTTTGACCACGATATCAAGCTGTTAACCGGCGGCACGTTGGAGAGCAACGACAAGCTTTAACTATAAACTCGGCGCGCCCGCCGATACTGGAGCTGTCCCGCTCGGAGGCCTATTGGTGGGTGCGGTCAAACCAGGAAGAGTCGACTGAAGGAATGCCGCCCACTGGTTCGCAAGCGCCTGAGGTGCGGTATCGTCTAGCTTCGCCGTGTCGTAATCCGCCGTGTAAAGCCGCTTCCCCTTTAGTTCGACTATCCAGTCGCCGTCGACCTTTGCGACTGTGATGTCGTGCACGTGGATCGGCCCCTGGCTGAGCGCTTCGTTGATCCGCTCTTGTACCTGAGTCGCTCGCTGTTCGGGAGTTAAGCCGCCCCATGCATCGCGGACAGTAAGAAAGAGAACGCCTCCGACAATCACCTGGCGAGCGCTTGGCACTGAGCCAAAACCTTGTGCAAACGAGGAGGATGGTGCTGTCACTAACGCTGTAACAGCAAGAAGCGCGGCAAGCGAAAGTATTTTAACTTTCGCATTTAGCCGAAAAGACCTATTCATAGAATTCCTTCCGTGTCATTTAGACCAATTAGTGCTGGAATTGTACCCAACAGGTATAAATTGAAAGACTGTGGGCTGCTGAGTATCGGCTTCCACTCTCATTGGACCGCCAAAAGCTGAGCGCATTCAGTCGGCCTATTTATATTTGCGGATTCTGTCCGGACGGAACATTTACAAGGATGTTGTAAACTTTTCACGCAAAGACGGTGTTAAGATCCAGGGATTTGATTATTGATGCTTCGTTCGACGACGTATGTAAAGACTTTAGCAGCTCAGCTTCCAATTAGAATTTCTAGTTTGACAGTAATGCTGGTTGCATGCTGCCTCTGCTTCACGGCGCCTAGTCCTGCGTTCAGCGCTCCGTACCATTTACGAGCAGCGGCGGCTGGACCCGAGCTTCAGATCAACGGTCTGACCGCGATTACATTTCCCGGCGGATCGGCTGTTTCTCGATGCTCCACTGCCGCAGCCGTGCTTTCGGCTCAATCAGCACGCACGGTGGAGCTCGATAAAATCGGCACACGACGCTGGGCAATCGACACCAAAGGCGGCGCGGTTGTTCTGGTCGTGACACGGGCCGATGCGAGGATACTCGGCGGCACGACCGCTGCAATCGCCTATTCATGGGCATCACGGATCAATCATTGCCTCTCAATTCCCGCCCTGACGATTTCGGTAAAGCAGCCGCTGGTCATTCCCACTGGCGAGTTTCGCTCTTTCGATATCGGCGGGGCCGCTTTGACGACGCAGATAAAGTTGAGCGACAAAAGCGCGGCAGTCACTTCGAGCGTTTATTTGACCTCGTCGAGATCGGTGACGATCCGCGGATTGAAGCCAGGATTTGCTTCCGTTGTTGTTTCCGCACAGGACAGTTGGGGAGGCGTCGCGCAGGAAAGTGTCCCTGTATTGGTGGAAGACCGGGCCGGACAGATCGACCCTGACACTAACGTAACAGTAATCGGGTCACCTGCTTCAATAGAAGTGGTGCTTCAAGCCGCACGCACGGGAGTTTTTCGCGCTGTCCAACTTCACTCAAACGCATACCTCGAAGTCATCCAGCAGCCTCAAACCACCGCGGGATTAGCATCAGGATCGGCAACCGACTTGCCGGTGATAGTGCGCGCCGCAGGATCGGACCTGATCCCGGTCGAGCAGCAGGTAACGGTTCACGTAGCTAACAACGACCAGTACGTCCCTGAAACTGCGCAGTCGCTCTTTTATTCGAACAATCCCGAGACGGTCAGGCGCCCACAAAGCCTCTTCGATGCGGTCATTCCGGCGCTTAACTCACCGGTCAGACTGGTATTCCATCATCAAAACGTCTCGAACACGCCGCTGCTCGTCCGTGTAGAGCTAATAAACCGGGGACAGGCCGATGCGGCAATTCGCTTCATTCGTGGTGTCAGTCCGTCCGTGGCCAATCCGGTCGATGCAGGAATGGTTGCGGGCACGGAGTTCCTGCGCGAGTGGCAGAACAACAGCGGTGAGCTGCTGTCGGTACCAGCGCAAAGCAGACTTGAACTTCTCACGTTAAAAACTGAGCCCGGCGAAGTTGCCAGCGGAATCTATGAGATAACCCAGACAGTGGGCTCAAATCGCACCCTTTTGATACGTGTCGACGCTGAGCCGGTCGACCCCGCTAGTAACGAAGGTATGGATGCTATCGTCAAGGCAGCGACACCGGATCAATGCGCTCTGCCTGTGCTCCCGCTCAGCAGCAACTACACTTCAAACATCGCCTCCCTCACATCTTCTGACCAAATTTATGCCGCGCCCTCATTGAACGTTGCGGGATCGTACGTCGTCGGCGGGGCCTGGATGCACCTTCCGCTCGGCACCGATCAGCCGATTGCGCGCTCGGACGGAGCCGGCAGCGCACTCGCGGGCAACTACGGCGTTATCTACACACTGTCAATAAATCTACAAAACCCGTCACCGGTTCGCCGACAGATTGTGGTCAACTTCACTGCGGGCGCAGGCACGGCATCCGGTGTATTCTCAATCGGCGACATGCCTACCGCATTGATTAACGACCTTGAGCCGCCGAACGACCAGCAGATTGCACTCATTACGCTGCAGCCCGGTGCATCTCGAACATTGACAATTCAAACTCTTCCGTTGTCCGGATCTGCCTACCCTGCTTCGATCGATGCACACGCACTTTGAGCGCAGAACTGCCTCCAGTGGATATAATAGGCGGACGGTCTCACTAAAGCCGGTTGTAAATCCCGATGGTTTCTCGTAATCTATTAAACAGCGCCGGACAGCGTCCTGGCTTGAAGCGCATCAAATTCTCTGTCGAATCGACAGCGGCGGCCGGAATCTGGATTCAACTGGCGATATCAACATTAATCGCTCTGGCATTTCTGGCGCTTTATCTCGTCACGCAGACAAGCTACTACACATTCGATGCCGTCTCGTATGCCCAGCAGATACTAACTTATCGTCACACCGGAAGCCTCTTCTGGATATTTCATCCGCATCACCTGCTGTTCAATGGGCTCGGCTGGATTGTCTGGCGGATCAGCGAGAGCGCCGGTTATCGCGGTGGTCCACTACGCGTGATTCAAACGACGAATGCTTTTCTGGGTGCATTCGGTCTTGCGCTGTTTTATCTCACACTTCGACGAATTTTGACCAGAAGCCATACGCTGGCGGTCCTCTTAACGGCCGCGCTTGGCTGCTCGTTCGGTTACTGGATATGCGCTACTGATGCGCGGGTTAATATGCCGTCGGTAACAGCTCTGATTGCGGCGACATTCGCCCTAGTTCTGACAATCCAGGCTCCGAGCCGCAGCCGTGCTATCGTGGCCGGGGTTCTGGCAGGCCTTGCCGCGCTGTTCCATGAGAGCGCGATTCTCTATATTGTCGTCGGCTGGACCGGCGTTGCGCTCGCGGAATATCCGCAAGGCAGTGCGAAGGACGAACGGCTCGCAAGATGGGCGACTCTTGGCTATTTCACTGCAGGATGGATCGTGACTTTCGTCGTTCCTTATCTTTTCGTCGGCACCGTCCTGCTTCATCTCGACACGTTGTCAGCCTACCGAACCTGGGCCAGCCGGTATGCCGAACTGGGATGGTGGTGGAGTTTCGATGTCAGCAAAAACCTGCGCCTAGACGTTTACGGCATTCGCCGCGCACTTTTTGTCGAGCCGTTGGGAAAATCCGGTACCTTCCATATCGCCAAGAGCAAAGATGAGGTAAAGCAGGCTCTTTACTTGCTTTCGCTCGGCGGATGGATTGCCGCAATCTATTTCTTCATTACAGCCATTCCACTTTTATTCAAGACGCATTACCGCCCTTATCTGATCCTAGCTGTTGTCTGGCTCTTCGCCTATATCGGCTTCTTCACATTCTGGAGCCCGGAATACTTCGTCTTCTGGGTTCCGGCAATAGTCGCGTCATGCATCATCTTCGCGCTCGCTGCATCGCCGCTTCGCGCCGGTAAGCGAGGATGGATCTGGCCCATGGCAATTCTCCTCTGGGTGATCTGTTTTGGCTATTCCAACTATGTGGAGAGCATCAAGCCGCATCTGGTCCGGGGGAACAATCCCTATCTTGTGCAGGCTGCCGACATAAAGAAACACACACGCAGTGCCGACATCGTCGTCTTGAGCGGAATGGGCGACGAGGCTTCGGCCGAGGTCTATATACCGTACTTCGCCGATCGTTACGTCTTCTCTATACATACTGAAATGGAACGACGAAAAGACGATCAAGCAGCGACCAGAGCGGCTTTGTTGACTTCAATGCAGCATTGTCGGAGCAACGGCGGTCACGTTTACGGCTTGAACGAACTGTGGAACAGCACGCAGGTTCAGAAGGCTCTCTTGGAGCGCCACCATCTGTCGTCAGACGGTCTCGACAGTCTCTTTCTCGGACAAAAACTCACCACCGCGTGGCGCGATCCCCGCGGGCAGTATGTCTGGATTATCTTGCCAAAATCCAGCTAGACCAATATTCCAAAGGAAACTCCGTTGCTAAACCGTCATTCAACCATTCTACTGGCGTCAATTGCTCTTTGTGTAACATCGCACACGGCTGTCTTCGCTCAGGCTGGTCAGGAGCCGGTGACACTGCCGCCCTCCCCAACGACACCGCCGCCTGACATTCCGATGCCGCCGCCATTAGATATCGAGCCGCCGACAACCCCCACCGCCGCAACTGCAGTGCCTCTGCAAATGACGACCCTTCCGACTATTCCGATCGATCTGGAGACAGACAGTATCGGAATCGGCCAGCAGATCGCGCATTCGAAGGGTTACCAGGGCCGAGTCCTCTGGATCGACGGAACCGCGAATATCGCATCGATCAATACGGCCGAAAAAGTGAAGGCGCTGGTCGACCAGATCAAACAAGCGGGGTTCAATACGATCGTATTCGACGTAAAACCGATCGTCGGCTTCACGCTGTATCCGTCGCGCTACGCACAAAAGCTCACGGAATGGAAGGGCAACCCGCTGCCGGTCGGCTACGACCCGCTTGGATTCATGGTGGCGGATGCGCACAATGACGGACTTCAGCTCATTGCAAATATGTCGACATTCGGCGAGGGACACAAATATTTCAATCTTGGCCCCGGCTATACCAATCCGTCCTGGCAAACCATTATGTATGAAGCAAACCGAACGGTTAAGGCGCCCGGCGACACCGGCGCCGGCTTGACCATTGGAACAACGAATGCGATGCCGAAGGACAACACTCAGCTTGCGCTTTACACTGACATGAGCCAGATTCGGTCGCCGGCTGATGGTGAATTTGTCGATGTCGTCGATTTTGTTGGACGTGTCGTAGCGCAGGTCGACGGCGATGCGCTTGGCACTGTCCAGGTCAACCAGCCGAATCTTGGCGCTGTGCTCGCGGGAACCGGTCAGGCTGCCGATTACCTCCGGCAGAAGACCCATGTCGGCGACCTGCTCAGTTATACGTCGACTCCGAATTACGTTCCGGTGACTCAGGTGCCGGATCAAAAAATTACAGTATTCGTCAACCCAAACGATCCGACGGTGCAGCAGCACGAACTGGATATCGTCCGGGAGATCGTCACCAACTACCCTGTAGACGGGCTCATTTTCGACGACCGGATGCGTTATGCAGCGTTAAATGCCGATTTCAGCGATCTGACGAAAGCGCAATTCGAAACCTTCGTCGGGCACAACATTACCTGGCCAAACGATGTCTTCCAGATCAACCCGATGCCGAACCAGGATGTTATCAAAGGTCCCGATTACGATGCATGGCTCGTCTTTCGCGCGCTGACCATCCGGAACTGGTTGGCAAAGGCGCGAGCAATTGTCAAAGCGGTTCGTCCGCAAGCGACGGTCAGCGTCTACGTCGGCTCGTGGTACG
>PLAD01000075.1 GCA_003134215.1 Armatimonadota bacterium | reverse complement strand
ATTTCAAGCTGCCTGTCATGCCACCCTGGAGATAAGCGAGGCCATGAATTCCATCTTTAGCGAGCGAAAGCCCGAGCTTTGACATGTCGATCTGCACGGCATGGTATTGAACGTTGATACCTAATGCATCGGGCGATGTCGGTACCGTACCGGATGCGACTATGATGCCTTCACCCGGCTGTCTGATGAAGAAGTTACGCACTGTAACGGATTTACCGACCTGCCAGAGTAGATTGCCTTCCGCGGCCTCGAATGGGGCTCCGCGGATCGTCCCGGCATTCGATGCTACCTTAGCGGTGATGGCCGCCGGAGTGGCATCAAATACGGCACTGGCCGTAACGGACAGTGGTTCCAAAGCCTGGCGAACAGATGGTGGAAGCGGCAGTTGGTCGATGTCTATCGAACGTGCTTCCCCGGTTATACGAAAGTTCGCGGGTTCGCTCGACGTATCGATGAACCCACCGGCCGAAATCGCACCCGCGCCAGATCTACTCATGAAGTTGAGGGTGTGGACGTAAAGCATCTTATTGCTGTACGTCATGTCCGAACTGATGTTGTCGACCAGATAGCCAAACGCGACAGCTTTCGGAACAGCGACAGTAAGGTCGATTGTGGGGCTTTTCATCGGACCTGCAAACCAGGCGCTTACAACCGGAGATGCCCCGATCGTTACATTCGCAGGAATCGAAGGTAAACTTGGAATTCCCACTTTGAGAGCGGCATAATTTAAGTTTCGACTATCAGCTTCCACGTAAATTGAAGGAGATGAGAAATTAATAAGGCTTCCATCAATAATGAACTTCTGTTCGTTGATCGCGGCGGACCCGGCAAAGGTTGCATCGTGAAGCGTGAAACTGGATGATGCATTTATATTGGTTACAGGGGAGGCCAGCAGCGAGGGGTCCTCAATATCGACGGCTGCGCCTACAACAGTTCCGGCGCCTGCAAGTTGAAGAGCTGTCGGACCAGGTCCAACATGTTTAAGAGAAACTTCTCCGCTCGCGTATCCCGCAAGTACTTTCAGCTTGAGGGTACTAAGAGCCAAGAGATACGGTGCGATTTCTCGGGCGTTCGCGTGAACAACTGCAATGTCCAGCCCATATCCAACGTGCGGGTCCGCGGTCGCAGTAGAGTTTGTCGCCTGCGGGCGAGGCCGCAGAACCTGCCCCTTAACATCAAACGAAGTGACAAAGTTCTGCTGTCCGTTTCCTTTCATCGAATAGTCGATGACCGATAGCGACGAAAGGTCGATTCGCGCAGCGATATTGTGTAAAGTTCGAGAAGTAGACAGCGCAAGTGGAGGGGCTGCATCGTCTTTCACGATTGCCGTACCGTCAGTTACAGTCACCACTCCTAAAAACGGCGTCGACTTTCCCGAATTTTTTGAGACCAGCAAATCAGAAAAATTAAAGTTAACCCCATTGATCCTCTCGACATAGGCAACGGGCGAGACAACTCTGACCAGCTTAACTGCTTGGGCTGCCTCAGACGGATGTGAGATTAGAAATGGAAAGTCGTAGAGGACCTCGACGAAACGGGCCTTGACCACTGCCTTTCCGCTGTCAGCGGCGAAGGTAGGGCCGTTTGAAACCTGAACATTGGAGATGTAAATGTCTCCAAGGCGGTGAAAGGCAGTCACCTTGCCAATTCTTACCTGACGATGTATTGACTCGGCAAGCAACTGCGCGACGATTGGCGCTGAGCGAGTAGATAAATAGTCTGCAAGTCTGACCAGGTAGACGGCGACACTAAGTGTCAAGGTTAAAAGAGGCAGTAATGTGATAGACCAGCCTAACAGCCGGTGACGCCAGTTCATAAGGCGAATAGAGGATCGACGCGGGGTCCGGCGACGAGATTCTGCCTAGATAAGCGCCATTCTCTCCGAGAATTCGACAGCATTGTAGGATGACCGAACGAACGGTCCGCTCGCCACGTACAAAAAGCCCAACTCTTCTCCAATAGACTGATATTCCTTGAATACGTCGGGATGAATGTACTCCTCAACATCTAAATAGCCTTTACCCGGTTTAAGATACTGGCCGATCGTCATAATATCGACACGATGCGCCAGCAGGTCCTTCATCAGTTCGACGACTTCGTCCTTAGTCTCCCCCAGGCCCACCATTAACCCCGACTTCGAATAAATATTGCTGTTAGCTTCCTTCACATAGTTGAGCAGGTCTAGCGATCTCTGATATCTTGCCTGTGGTCTTACCTTTCGATAAAGCCGTGGTACCGTCTCAATGTTGTGGTTGTATACGTGCGGTCGAGCATCTACGACCGTTTGAATTGCCTCTTTGTTCCCAAGAAAGTCAGGTGTGAGAACTTCAATAATGGTCTTCGGGACTTCGTCCCTGAGCGCCTTAATCGTTGCTGCAAAATGGTGTGCACCGCCGTCGCTCAGTTCATCACGATTGACACTGGTTACTACGACATGCCTAAGTCCGAGTGCGGCAGTGGCTTCTGCCACGCGGCGCGGTTCGTCAGGATCGAGAGGCTCGCCTCGTCCGGTCTTAACGGCGCAAAAACGACACGACCGGGTGCATGTGTCGCCCATGATCATAAATGTTGCGGTCTTCTTCGACCAGCATTCCCACAAATTTGGGCAGCGTGCTTCTTCACAAACCGTCACCAGTCGCTCAGACCGCATAAGGTCTTGAACTTCTTCGATCGGCCTGCGCTTGGGCAGCCTCACGGTAAGCCATTCGGGAAGTTTTCTGACAACTGGCTTTACGTCGCCTTCGACAGCCAATTTAACGTCAATTTGGAATAGTTCGGGCATATTTTACAAATACTTTCGTACCCGATCATTATATACCTGCGCACAACTGCAAGTCAAATTACGTGTATCCGAAAGCAATAGTAGAAAAAGAAACATTTTTCTGTGATTCATGAACGATTAAGGGTACAATTTTCCCGGTAAGGGAATTGTCCCGCCCGCCTATTTGTGTCGTCGACGCTACGCAAATCGAATTGATGCGTTTTCAATCAGCCATTTCTGCTCACTGACCTCGCTACCTTATCATCGAAACGCCCGCGCCGAAACCAAAAAGGATTCAATAGATCAGTCAGCTCTCGAAAGGCATTCAGCAGAATGGCAACTAAACTTTACGTCGGTAACTTATCATATCAGACAACCGACCAGGATCTTCAAGAACTCTTCGCGCAGTCCGGCAACGTAACGTCAGCACAGGTCGTTACCGATCGCTACAGCGGTCAGTCACGTGGTTTCGGTTTCGTTGAAATGGCGACCGAAGATGAAGCGCAGCAAGCGATTGCGGCGGTCAACGGCAAAACGATAGGCGGTCGAGCGCTGGTAGTCAATGAATCTCGTCCGCAGGCGGCCCGCTCTGGCGGCGGCGGCGGCGGAAGCTACGGCGGCGGAGGCGGTGGAAACCGAGGCGGCGGCGGTGGTTACGGCGGCGGAGGAGGCGGAAGCCGAGGCGGCGGCGGTGGCTACGGCGGCGGTGGCGGCGGCGGCCGCTACTAAATCCAAACGATACAAAGAGGCTCCGCGCTCAGCGCGGGGCTTTTTTTTGGCAGTACTAACTGAAGCTGCTGAACCAAATTACCGAGGTTATCGTCATACGTAGTAATGCCTTCCACTGGAATGCCGGTCTAAACCTATGACTTTTAAACATACACGGATTGTTTCTGCGTTGATGACGGCTGGGTTCGTTGTTGCGCTCGGATATACAGGGCCAAACCGTACTCCTAAAGCGGATGCGGACGCTCCAATGACTACGGCTGAGATGCGGTCTTTGTTCGAAGAGAAGTGTTCGGCCTGTCATGACGCGCCTGATCCGGATGCACAAGGATTCACGCGCGCACAGTGGCAGTCGACAGTCAACCGAATGCTCAATCAACATGGAGCAAACACAAGTATTTCTGGACCTCAAGCTGCGGAGATCGTCGACTACCTCGCTAAGTTTCCGCCTGCGCTGAACGGAGCAGGCAGCAGCAACGAGATCGGCGTATGGGAACAGGATCCTGCGTTGTCGGTGGACTATCCGTTCACGTATGGCCCTACCCTGCAGAACTTCGATGCATACGGCGGCACGTGGAAGATTATCGGAACCCCAGATGTCGTCTCGGGTTACTTGAAAAACATCTCTTCATCCTCGTCTCCGTCCATCCTTCTAGAGAATAAGCATGAGATAACTGGAGGATTGGATCTGGAAGTGCAGTTCCGTATCAACCAGTCTAACACGAGTTCTTCCGTTGGTGTCGTATTTGGTGCTGCGGACGCTAAGAACTATCTTTCGCTGACGTTCGCCCCTTCGACAAGCACGCTGTCTTTGTCGAAAGTAACTGACGGTCAGGCGGTCGTCCTTCAACAGTCGGTGCTCGATAGTTCACAGGTCGCCCAGACAGACTGGCACAGCCTGCGTGTAAAAGTAACCGAAGGGGGTACGGGGCTAGCGGCAATTTTCGACTACCAGCAGCAGATAAAGACAGCATACCCACAGTGGCGCGGAGGAGAGTTCGGCTTGACCTCTACGGGTCCGCTTGTTGCGGGCTTTCGGCAGATGACGGCCGACGAATACCTGAGCAATGTGCCTTCACCAGCGGGCGACGTCCTTATACGTTAAGCGGTGATTCGTTCTAGGCCCTTGAGATAAGGCCGCAGTACTTCCGGCATAGTTACTGAACCGTCCGCATTTTGGTATGTCTCTAATAAAGAAGCGACCAATCTCGGCAGCGCGGTGCCGCTTCCGTTCAGCAGGTGAACGAATTCCGGCTTCGACCCTTGCTCACGTCGGAACCGAATATTTGCCCTCCGAGATTGGAAGTCTTCGCAGTTTGAAACCGACGACACTTCCAGCCATTTACCAACACCAGGCGCGTAAATTTCGACATCGTAACACTTCGCTGCGGCAAATGAAATATCTCCTGCGGCCAGCAATACGATTCGGTACGGCAGGCCAAGCGCCGTGATAACGTCGGTTGCGTTACTGAGCATTATTTCGAGCTGATTGTAGGAATCTTCAGGAGCCGTGTACTTGACCATCTCCACCTTGTCGAATTGGTGAACCCGCAACAGTCCGCGAGTGTCTTTTCCGGCAGCGCCCGCCTCTCGTCGCCAGCATGGAGAATAGGCTACGTAGTTAAGCGGCAGTTCATCAAATGTTAGTATTTCTCCACGATGGATATTGACCAAGGCAGGCTCTGCAGTTGGAAGGGCGAAGAGGTCATCTTCGTCGTCATGGTACATTTCCGGCGTAAACTTGACGATATGGGCGGAGCCAGTGATACTTTCGCGGTTAAGGAAAAAAGGAGTTGACCATTCGGTGTAGCCGTGCTTTTCAACATGAAGGTCGATCATAAATTGAATTAAGGCTCGCTCCAACTGGGCGCCGACGCCTCGGTACAGTACGAAGCCGCTGCCGCTCAACTTGACGCCCCGGGCAAAATCGATAATTCCTAACGACTCTGCGATATCCCAGTGCGGTTTTGGTTCGAAGTCAAAGGTTGGCAGGTCCCCGACGGTGCTGATGACCTGATTGTTCGACTCGTTTCCGGCCGGCACGGAATCGTCGGGAAGGTTTGGGGCCTTGAAGAGCCACGCCGAGCGTTCCGAATCCAGTGCGTTGACGATCGCTTCCTGCTCGCCGATTGTCTGTTTTGCTGCACGAACTGTCTCTTGCTGAAGCAGCGCTTCCTCGTCTCTCTTCTGCGCCTTCAACTGTCCGATCAGTTTTGCCGCCGCATTGCTTTTCGCGTTCAGATCGGTAAGAAACGTTTCTGCTTCACGATGACGTTTATCGAGCTCTAAAAACTGCGGCAGATCGGACGCTAATGACGGATCACGCTTCGCCAGCTTTCGCTGAACCTCCTCCGGTTCCGTACGCAGCATTTTCAAATCCAACATATCGTGATTGCCTCATCGCCCTTAATAGAAGTTCACGATATTGTAGTAAATGTGCATTTCCTTTGTCAAACGGAGCAAAGCACCGCAACCTCTGTTTGCCATTTGACTTCAGGCATTTGTCAAACCGTCCCGAACGCTTCCTTGACAAGAATTCCGTGCTTGCGTATACTAATCACGCAGCGACAAGCTCCAAGTATTTCAATGAGTATTAAAACCCCTGAGTCATTATCTTCAAAAACCGCACACCCGCGCAAACCTTCCCGGCTTGCAACAGCGCTTAAGGTCCTAGGAGTTTTGCTGGTTGTATGCATTGCCGGCTACGTCGGGTATTTTCTTGCAAGGATGGGCTCAGGTGCGAGAGGAATGATAGGGCCTATGGTCGCGCCACCTTCGATTGCACAGGAGTTTCCAGGGCAGAGTTCGATCAATCTCATGATTATCGGCCGCGACTATGACTACACCAATCAGGATGTGGTAATGAAGAGCCATGCGCGAGCGGACCTGCTGATGATGGCTAAGTTGGATTTTGCAGATAACCAGGTCAAGATTTTATCGATTCCTCGCGATACAAAGGCAAGCATACCAGGATGGCCGGATTCGAAAATCAACTCTGCCGAAGAGAAGGGCGGACCGAAGCTTACAGCCGCTACAGTGCGACAGAATTTCAATATTCCGGAAGACCACTATGTNNTACTACGATGATAACTGGGGGTTTTTGCATATCCACTTAAAGCCGGGTTATCAACATCTGAACGGATACAATGCAATGGGCTTTGTCCGTTTCAGACATTCTGACAGCGATATTCGGCGAACCAGAAGACAGCAGGCTCTTCTCGCTGCGCTAAAAATCAAACTCGATCAGCCGCATACGTTCATTGTTCTTCCCGATCTTATCAATGTCATGAATGAGAGCTCAGAGACCGATCTGACCAATCCGCAAAAAATTGCTGTGGCGTACTGGCTTCACTCTCTCAGCAAGCAAGACTTCCAAATGGACACCGTCCCAAGCATCGAAGGCGGATATTACGTCTATACGGACTGGCCAAAGGCGGCGCCGACGATTAAGAGCTGGTTCGGAGTCAATCCGCCGGCCGGTGTCTCAATAGCCGTCCCTGTCGTTCCGACAGTTGCGTCGGCCCATCACCACCATCACGCAACGCCGGCGGGCTAGTGCCAACCGTACACCTGGTATCTCGACCAGCTGCAGGCGGAATCAAGACGCATTTGGAGGGCCTTCTGGGCGATCTTCCGCCGCTCGGTTGGATTCCCGTCCTTCATGCCCCTCGCAATTTGATCGATCAGCTTTGTGCCGAGCGCAATGCGTTTGATACCTTCGAACTCAAAGTTCCTGCCTCACTAGCACCAGGCGATCTGACCTGCGCCCACACGCTTGCACGACAGATTACGCCCTTCGATTTGGTTCACGCTCATGGTATACGTGCGGCGTGGATTTGTCTTCTCGCAAAGAGATTTGTACCGTTCCGGCTAATCACTACGCTCCACAACGTACCGCCGCGCGGATTCGCTTCCCGTACTGTGTTGTCGTTAATAAAATCGCAGAGTGAACGAGTTATCTGTGTTTCGGAATATATCGCCGCGGACGTGCAGGGACAAAGCACAGTGGTGATCCCGAACGGGGTAACGATAAATGCATCAGCACCGGACAAAAATAAGCGAGAGCTATTGCCGCAAGTTGCGGTCGGTGCATTCATTGCATTAACTGCAGCGCGTTTGTCCTATGAAAAGGGAATCGACCTACTAATCGAAGCCGCGAAATTGGCGCCGGAAATCCAGTTTGTGGTCGCAGGGGATGGCCCGCTACGAGAAAGCCTTCAAACGGACTCGCCAGCTAATGTCCTGTTCCTAGGTCGCATTGATAACGTCAGGCAGATGATGCAGGCTGCAGACTGCGTGATAATTCCATCGCGAAGCGAAGGACAGGGAATTGTCGCCCTCGAAGCTTTTGCGGCTGGCGTCCCGGTAATTGCTTCAAACGTGGGGGGCTTGCCGGAAAGTATCGTAGACCGGAAAACGGGCTTTTTAATCGCTCCAGCTAACCCGAATGAAATCGCTACGACTGCGAATTTGATCAAGCAAGATCCAGCGACCGCCAGAAAGATAGCTGATAAAGCCTACGTGTGGGTAACAAAACATCGCCGTCGGCAAGCGCAGTCTGCAGCCGTCGCGGCGCTTTATTGCGAAGGATCCTCAAATGCCTAGGCCGCAGTCCGTGTCTGGACCGAGTGATCTATTGCTGCTATATCATCGCAACTAATGTAGACGTTTCTGCCCATATTTTTGGCTGAATATAAAGCACGGTCTGCCTGCCTCACAAGGTTCGCTGGGTCGCCAGCGTGCCGAGGATAGCTTGCGCTGCCAAGACTGACTGTAATTTTTACCGTCTCGGCTCCTCCCAGAATAGTCTGATCCAGTTTAAAATCGGCGTGCTCGACCGCTGAACGTATACGCTCGGCAACCGTCCTAATCTCTTCGTCGCATGTACCTGGACAGATGACAATGAATTCTTCTCCTCCATAACGTGCAGGAAGGTCACTATCGCGAAGGCATCCCTTGAGCACAAACCCGAACTGTTTGAGAAGAGAGTCACCGGCCTTGTGACCGTAGTGATCGTTAAACCTTTTGAAATGATCGATATCAAGCAAAAGAACCGTAACGTTCTGTTGGTATCTTTTGGCGCGCATGATATCATGTGCGAGTCTCTACTCAAAGTAACGAAAGTTGCTCAGATCGGTCATTTGGTCCCTAAAAGCGAGATGTGCCAGAGTTTCCTGATAACGGGCCTTTTGTAACGGCTGGCTGACATGCATGCTGTATCGCTGTATGGCGTCCTTTTCCGCCTGATTGAACGGCGGAGTTAGTGATTTGCGTCCAAGGTACAGGACTCCAATCACGCCTTCAGAGCCAATCAGGGATACGAATATACCTTGCAGGGACTGACCTTCGGGCCATTCGGAATCGCACAGCTCCGACCGCCAATCGAAATTGCGCTGCAGTGTTAGGACATCGTCCGAGCAAAGCCTCCAACTGTGAGCCTCCAAATCTTTCACTGTCAGTTCGCTGCAAAACGCACACTGCTGTTCGTCTACAGACGATGCAGATAAAGTCAAAGATCCGTCATTTGATTGGCAAAGATAAACTGCGCACACGTCGGCTTCGACAAGCCGCTTAGCATTGATCACGATCAGGTTGACAGTCGTATTCAGATCGATCGCCGTTTCCAGCATTTGTGAAATGTCCATCAGAGCTCCGAGTTCGGTAACTTTCGCGGTCATCGAGTCGAACCCTTCATGTAGACGTGAGTGAAGGGCGGCGCCAAACAGACCGGCAACTGGATACGTCAGCACCGCAGGAGCATATTGCGAGATTTGTGGACCGTAGAACAGGTAAGCAATGAAGAAAGCAATGGTAAAGGAGATGGCGGCAAGCAGCGATGGGATCTGACCGTATCTGAGCCCGGCAAGTATCGGCGGCAAGTAGATAACGCAAAGGAGAGGTGAATGCAGCCCCCTGGTCATTGCGGCATAGCCTATCAGGTAAAGCGAGAGAGAAACAAAGAGAGCAAGTGTTCGCAGGTTCTCAGCCCTACTGGAATCCAAAAGATCGGCGCATCCCAGACAATCAAGCGACTGCACACATTTAAGCCAGCCCGTAAAATCGAGAACAAGGATGAAGATGAATCCTATCGCGAGGTAAACGAATGTCGACGTCTCTTCTCCAGGCCTCGTGTTGTTTGCAACAAGATTGCCGATAGTCAACAGAGAAAAAGAACCCAGTATTACCAGCCATCTCTCACGGAATGTCTGCATTACCTATGTTTCTCCGAGAATGTGACGGGCTGCTTTTAACTGCGCGGCGACCGCAGAAGCACCCACTCCTCCATGGCTTTCACGGCTGTTGACGCTGTTGATAATTGAACCGACGTCATCGCTTGCCATTTCGAACAAGGCTGAAAATTCAACCAACTCTTCTTTACTGACGTCATCAATTGTTTTCCTGTTCAGTTCGCAATGCTTTACAATGTTTCCGACTACCTCGTGCGCTTCGCGGAAAGGCAGTCCGCCATTTACCAGGAAGTCTGCGAGATCTGTAGCTGTTGAAAAGTCGCCCCGCGTGGCTGAAAGCATTCGATCAGCGTGGAACTCTATGTTGTGCAAAAGGACGTTTAGTGCCGACAGAGACGCCTTTGCTGTATCGACAGAATCAAACAACGGCTCCTTGTCTTCCTGCATATCTTTGTTATATGCAAGCGGCAACCCCTTTAACGTCGTTAATATTGCCACCAAATTACCGAACACTCTTCCAGACTTGCCTCGAATGAGTTCGACGACATCAGGATTTTTCTTTTGCGGCATAATGCTGCTGCCTGTAGTCACATTGTCCCCCATTGTCACGAATCTAAACTCCTGACTGTTCCAGAGTATCATTTCTTCGCTAAACCGGGATAAATGAACAAATAGCAACGCCAGCGCCGCAAGCGTTTCGACGACGAAGTCTCGGTCAGAAACCGAGTCCATACTGTTTTCTGAGACTTTTGCAAAGCCGAGTTCGTTAGCTACGTACTGCCGGTCTATGGGGAAGCTGGTGCCGGCCAATGCTCCCGATCCAAGTGGAAGAACATCAACCCGGCAATAGCTCTCAAAAAGGCGTTCTCGATCACGCTGGAACATCCAGAAATAAGCAAGAAGGTGGTGTGATAGCCTGACAGGCTGCGCGTGCTGTAGGTGAGTCATACCAGGCAAAATTGTATCGAAATGCTGTTGTGAAAGTACTAGCAGTCTGCTCTGTACAGCTTTGATCTGCTCGCCGATACGAATGATTTCATCTTTTAGCCAAAGACGTAAATCGGTAGCAACCTGGTCATTTCTAGACCTCCCGGTGTGTAGTTTCCCAGCGACAGGACCTATTTTCATTCGAAGCAGATGTTCGACATTCATGTGAACGTCTTCGTTATCGCTTGTGAATTCCGAAGATCCAGACTCGATGTCTTTCCTGACTTCGAGAAGTCCCTTTGCGATCAACGCTGCCTCTGCCGAATCAATTATGCCGCATTTTCCAAGCATTTTGACATGGGCAAGACTGCCGATTATATCGTGACGCCATAGTCGTGAA
>PLAD01000171.1 GCA_003134215.1 Armatimonadota bacterium | reverse complement strand
GAGCCTTGAGTTCCCCTACGGCACAAACATGCAGAAAGCCACTACGGATGTCCAGTCATTAATGAACGCCGTCCAAGCCGACCTGCCGCAGACGGGAGCTAATCTCAAACCATCCTGGGTGCTTCCGATCGACCCATTAAATATCCCTATCCTATCAGTCAGCGTGACTGGTGACCGGAGCCTTGGATGGACTCCGGTGGCGTTACGGCAGTTCGCAGAAAACCAGGCGATCTCCGCATTCAAACAAGTTCCGGATGTCCAATCCGTTGAAGTCTATGGCGGTGAAAAGCGGCAGCTCCGAGTCGTGGTGGACCGCAATAAACTCAGTGCCTATGGATATTCAATCTTAGACGTTCGGAACGCGATAGACCAGAACAGCGTAGCAGCTCCAGCCGGCGTTATTACAAGCGGTCCTAACGAAGCCATCGTTCGCGTCAGTGACCTAGCGCAGGACGCAAAAACCGTTGCGAATTATCCGCTCGGAGCACCGAACGGACAGGTCGTTTACATTAAGGACGTTGCGCAAGTTATCGATTCTGTGCGAGAGCAGCGCAGCGGTTATGAATACCTTGAAGGCCAGCGAAAAAGCATTCAAGGACTCGACAATGAGGCAGTCGAGCTTGCGGTTATTCAGAATCCAGCAGCCGGCTCAGGTCCAATAATACAGTCTGTCTCAGCAAAGATGCGTCAGCTAGAGAACGATTACCCCGGTATTCACTTCTCGGTTGCGTATGATAACGCTCATTTCGTTAACATACTTTTCAAAAACACCGCGGAAGAGCTGACTACTGCCATTGTGCTTTGCGGAATTGCGGTACTTTTCTTCCTCGGCAACTGGCGGGGCACGCTCATTTCTGTAATTACGATCCCGGTGTCGTTAGCATTCGCCATTCTTTTGATGGTTCCATTTGGCTTTTCGCTCAATTCCTCGACGCTGATTGGACTTTTAATCGCAATCGGCCGCCTAGTCGACGACTCCGTCATCGACATCCACGCAATAGAGCGACAGCTTCGTCAAGGAAAGAGTGTGAGGAACGCTACGGTCGACGGAATCACTGAAGTCCGCAGGGCCGTAGCCGCGTCCACCATCATGTTAGTGCTGGCGCTCCTGCCGCTCGTTTTCTGCGGTGGAATAACCCAATTGATGTTTGTTGGACTAGCCTATCCGATTGTTTTTGGGCTGATTGCCTCGTTCCTGGTCTCGCTGACGCTCACTGCCGTTTTAGCGTCAAAACTCTTGCAGCCGCAACAATTGAGCGCAATAAGGTTTCCGAAAAAAAACAACTTACCAATCGCCGCTTTCGCACAAAGCATTGAACAAAAACTCGAAGCAATGGATAACCGATACCAAAGTGTTATCAGCCTTCTTCTAAAAAATAAAACAACGGTCGTTGCAGCAGCCATCTGCACAATAGCGGTCGGGTTCGGGTTCTATAACTACATAGGCTCTGAAATGATGCCGCTCGCAGATGTCGGACAGGCATACGGGGTGCTAGAGATGCAGCCCGGCTCCAGCTATAGCCAAACAGAATCTGCCGCAACGAAGCTCATGCAAATCATGCGAGATCACCCGGAAATTATAAAGGTCTCCACGGAAATCGGCGAAGAACCTGGTGCAACACACTTTACCGGATACGCGATGAACCAGGTTAACTCCGCAACGATGATGATTACACTAAGCGACAAGGATACGCGGATTAAGACCGTCTGGCAAGTCATCGACGCCATTCAAAAAGAAGCGATGGCGACCATTCCCAATATCAGGCGTTTGCAAATTAAGGAGATGAGATCGGACGTGATGGCATCGTCGGAAGCTCCCGTCACCATATTGGTTACTGGCCCTGACGAGACGACTCTTTCACATCTCGCCGAACAAGTGGCGAATATTGCACGCAATACACCGGGCTCATTTCAAGTGTCGACATCCTGGGCAGTAGAAAAGCCTTCTTACTCATTGAACATAAACCTGCCGTTGGCCGCCCAAATTGGCCTGACACCGTCCGATATCGCCAACCAAGCTTATTATGCAATCGGCGGAGGACTCACTGACGAGTTCTATCGGCTGCCCAATATTCGACAAGATACAATCGATATTCGTTACCAGCAGGATCAGCGTGCAAGCATCGACGATCTCCTGCAGATGCCGGTCATGGGTCACGACAGCTCCGGTTCATCGGTGCAGGTCCCGCTGAAGTCAATCGCAACGGTGACGCCGCAATTGGTTCCGACAATCATAGAGCACGACGGCCTGCAGCGCTCTATCTCCGTTCTTGATTATTATCGAAAAGGAGGTCCGCCCTCGATGGATCTCGCCATGGCTATCATCACAAAAGCATCCAACGACCTCAATTTTCCGCCCGGCTATTCCCTTCAAATGCGAGGGGACATGACACAAATGATGGACAGCTTTGCGCGCCTGCTCCGCGGACTGGAAATTTCAATCCTGCTCATTTTCCTCGTGCTGGTCGCCCAGTTCCAGGGCCTTCTGGCACCGATTCAGATGGTTCTTTCAATCCCGCTGGAGCTGTCGGGCGTCTTCATCGGCCTTTTCCTAGCGCATCAGTCGTTTTCAAGTGTATCGATAATGGCTGTCATTGTCCTCACCGGGATGGACATCACGACGGCGATTCTTCTCATCGATCAAATAATGCGGCGCAGGCTGGAAAACCCTGAGATGCCGCGCAATGACGCAATCGCGCTCGGATGTCGGGACCGGTTACGTCCCATTTTGATGACGAGCCTCATTACGATTATCGTCATGTTGCCCGTCGCACTCGCACCGAAGACAGGCATGGATGCGTACCAGCCGCTCGGCACGGTAATCGTTAGCGGCCTTCTTGTCGGGACCCTCCTGTCACTCATGGTCATCCCGGTCATGCACGCAATTGTCGATGACATAGGAAATTTCGCTCGACAATATAAAGGGAAGCGCGCACCAGAGACGAAGACTAGCATCGAGAAACCACCCAACAGCGGAGGCGGTAAATAAAATGTATAGAAAGCCGATTTATCGAGCGTCATCTCGACCTGCAGGCACCCTCCTGTGCTACTTTATTGCGTTTACGGTGATATTTGGACAGCTTGTCAACGCTTCAGCAGACGACTACCGAGATCAGCTTGAACAAATTAGCGGTGCAGTGACGCTTGCCGACGCTCTCAAAATTGCAGATCAACACAGTCCAGATATCAACTCAGCGAAGGCGGCCGTTGAGTCATCAACTGCGGATACCAGGAAAGCGGCCGCGGCGCTTATGCCTGGTGTTTCCGCGAACACATACGCTTCAACTGGAAGCGAGTCAAGTATTGTTACGTCTTCACCCAGCGTTGCACCAGGCAGCATTTTTCTGGTTCCTCGTGAGCCAAATATCGACCAGGATATTACAGCGATGATTCCACTGTCAACCGGCGGAACCCTACAAAAGAGAAAGGCAGCGGCAGCGGCAATCGAAACAGCAGCAGGTTCAGACCTTACCACAGCTCGACTTGCTGTCAAGGCCAGAACCACCGACGCCTATGTAAATGTTCTACTTCAACAAGCGATGCTGGCGTCTGCCAAGTCCAAAGTTGCGACTGAAACCGAACAGATCCGGATCACTCAGACGATGGTCGATGTCGGACGCCTCGCTCCTGTAGACCTTCTGAGAGAGCAGGCGGAGCTTGCAGACGCAAAAAATAGTTCAACTCAATCTCAGATCGCTGCGGACGTCGCGATAGTCGATCTGAAAAGCATGATGGGGATCTCCCAACTATCGAATATTTCTATTTCGGATAATCTCGATACTGTATCCAGCTCATTCAAGGCAGTAAACCCTGAAAACCTTGACGATGCATTAGCAGCAGCGGAAGCAATCAGTCCGGAAGTCGCCGCCGCGGTTCAACGGGTAATGGCAGCAAGATCGACATCATCTGCAAGCCACCGAGAGTATTCGCCACAGATCTATGCTGTTGGAATGGCGGACGCCGAAGCCAACAGCGGCCAACGCGGTCAAGAGGGATATACGATTGGTCTTACAGCCAGCATTCCATTGTATGACGCGGGACAAAGACGAGCGGATGTAGAAAGCGCGGACGCTGGATATGACGCCGCACAAGCAAATCTGCAGGCGGTTAGATTGCAAATACAAAAGGAAACAAGCGAAGCTTGGTGTGAAGTTCAGTCAAGCAGCGACGAACTGCTTTCCGCGCAGGCGGGCCTGTCTGCGGCTCAACAGGGTTTCGAATTCGCAGATTTGCGGTACAACGCCGGCAAATCGACGACCGCAGAACGCCTAGATGCGCTCGAAGCACTTTCAAAGGCGCAGGCAACCCTCGCCCAAGCCAAGGCCGACGAGATAGACAGACAGACTGCGTTAAATTTGGCGTTGGGGGATTAGTTTGTTCTTTTGTATAGGCACCAAATCGACCTCCCAAGTCTCGTGGGACCTGTCAATAAGAGAGATCGACCTTGACACGTCAAGCCACCGGCCATATAAAAAAGTTCGCTGTGCGGTGTCAAGTAAAAATCCACAAGGCGCGCTGCGGCGCGAGCGTCACCTTGACGGAAACATTGATTTGTCGTATTTATCGCGGACAACTTGTTGCAGGTATTTACGAAGTGGACATTTAATTTAAACCTTGTATTGAAAGGACATCTCATGACGAACAAAATAACAGTTGAAACAATTGTTTCAGCCCCAATAGACAAGGTATGGAGCGCCTGGAATTCACCGCACGATATTAAACAGTGGAATGCTGCATCCGACGATTGGCACACAACAAATTCCTCAGTCGATTTGCGTGTCGGAGGAATATATTCATCGCGGATGGAGGCCAAGGACGGAAGCTTCGGCTTCGATTTCACGGGAACGTATACAAAAATAATTGAAAACGAAGTCATCGAAAGCACCTTCGGCGGGAGATCTTTGGTGGTTGAGTTCATCCAAGGTCACGACGGCGTCACGGTTAGAGAAACGTTCGAGCCGGAGTCAACGTATCCGATTGAGCAACAGCGAAACGGCTGGCAATCAATTCTGAACAATTTTAAGCGACATGTTGAGGAATAAAGTTTCATTAGTCTTTTTCGTAGTTCTATTCGGTGATGTCGATTTCTCTCAACGCTAAACGATAGTTGATTGAAGTTCGAAGTGGACGACTCTGAAGGAGAATTTTGTTATGGCCGGCTTTGTACTTCAACCGATCCCGTATCTCGCATTCGACGGAAACTGCTCCGAGGCGCTCGACTTCTATGCTAGCCTTTTCGATGGCAAGATCGTCGGCAAAATGACTTTTGGCGAAATGCCCGGTGACTTTCCGGTGCCTGAAGATGCGAAAAACCATGTCGTCAATGAGTCGCTCGAACTGCCGGGCGGCGCCATAATTTATGGCGGCGATACACCTCCTGGGAGAGCGTTCACGCCGATGGCAGGGCTCATGCCGGCTCTCAACTTTCCAACAGTTGACCAGGGCCTAAAAGCGTTCGACGGCCANNGGACAAGTTACAATGCCCTTTGCGCCAACGTGTTGGGCCGAAAAGTTCGGCATGGTATCCGATAAGTTCGGTATTCACTGGGGAGTGAACGGCAACATGGGAATGAGAACCTGAAATACGTTTGACTGATCTATCCGGATTAACGTTGACATCCGCACAGCCGCTGACATCCCTCCCGCAAAATGAGCAGCACTCGAAGTTCGATCGGCGCTGCAGCTTGAACCAACGGGACAATCCTGTAATCCACCTTGGAAGGCAGCATTGTGATACGTACAGTCCCAGTCGGATTCAAAACGGAACAATTCGTCGTACAGGGTATGTTTATCGTTACCTGAGGTCGCGTACACAGGCACTGGAGGCCTATTCGTCTAATAAGACGGCGAACCCTTAGTAAACCAGTTTATTACCGCTGTCCGCACGTCGAGATTGGTTTCGACTAGATCAGACTCGGGTATCTTGTAGCCGCTTCTGGCTTCATAGTCGACGAAAGCTACTGTATAGGTTTTGGTATCGACGAGTTTTGTCAGATCGCCTGAGACGACCGTAGTTGGTTGAGCATTGATCAAACCGCTTATTTGCGCCCCGGTCAGGCTCGTAGTCAATACATCGTCGTGAAACGGCATGACGGCAAAGACGTCGTACCGGGTTATGGCTTTATGTCGAAACACTTCAAAGAGGCCGACTCCCGCTGGATTTAAAGCGTAGTCGGAGTTGGTTTGCTGCCGAAGTGCATCGAGAACGATGCGGGTTGTCTGCTGCAGACGACCAGTCGGCGTATCTGCGATTTGTGATAGGTGGCCAACAACCGGCAAAAATGGCGCGACATAAGGAGCGAGCACGGCCTTAACATCCGGCGCTTCGGGACTGCTTGCGTCGACCGGCAGCAATATATCGTGATAGTTTGTCAGGTGCCAAGCTCCGGCCGGATCTTCGGTAAAGTGCAGATCGAACCGACCGAGGTCGACGCCAAATTCGCCGTCCTGTACGATTGGAACATTGACCCCCGACGGATTTTTGACAACCACTGGAGTGTAGAGAAATGTGTGGCTGTCCCCGCCGATTATGGCATCTAGCCCGGTTGTCTGCGCCGCCAGTTGTTCATCATCGAGAGTTCCAATATGGGTGACTGCAATCAGGACATCGCAGTGCTTCCGAGCTTCCGGAATCCACTGCTTCGCAGCGGCGATCGGGTCGGAGATTGACCAGCCTTTTGTCTGCGGATAGGCTGCAGAACGTGACGTGGTGAGCCCGAGGAATCCGATGCGTACACCGGAGAACTCGCGGACGACATACGGCTGAACTCCTTCCAGAAGAGAGCCATCCGCTTGAGTCGCATTTGCGCAAATCCACGGAAATCGCGAAAGTTTAATTATCTGCAGCAAGTCAGACTGCGCACCTGCCGAATCGTCCTCATCGACGGCATCTTTTAGCTTGAACTCATTGTTACCGATTGCCGCGATGTCGTAGCCGATTGTATTCATCGCTTCGACATCGGGCACGCCTTCGTAAGTGGTTATCAGCGGACCGCGAGTAGCGATATCACCCGAATCGATCAACAGCGTCGGATTCTTGCTACTCTGGCGAAGTCGCCTGATTAAACTGGCTCGCCTTGCCGCACCGCCGCGGGAAGGCTGTTCAACGGAACTCTTGCCAACCTCGGTATAGGCGAACGGTAGAAGATGGCCGTGAAGATCGTTATCGTAAAGAATGGTGAGAGTGAGAGTTGGCGGCTCGCTTATGGTAACGGCCGGCGCTTTGGAACAGCAAAGAACTATGATGCTGAGAGCGATGGAAACATGAGTTGTGGTTATCCTTGGACTTTGGAGCATAAACGCAGTTCTCCTGAGTATTACGATGTTCGAAAAAGTGAAAAGCTGTTTGGTGATTTTATAATCGTGTCGTCTACAACAAGTTTAGCTCGTTGAATCGATAAATAAAGTGAAAATGAGATTAACTTTTTCTTTCGGACCGATGGTAGAATAGTTTCGGTATGTTGTGCTCAAACCGCCGCGGCAAACTGAATATATTCTCGCCGCAGCTCATTCTGGCAATCTTATGTCTCTGGATGAGCGGTGTTGCGCAGCTTCACCATACCGACGACCTCAGCGACTACAGATCGTTTGTACCGTCACACTCGCAGCAGCTCTCACGCTCTATTACACAATCCGTGGTCGATATGTGCGCGGCTTGCGAGTGGGACCAGATGCTTGCGCATTCACAAACGCCTGCGATCATAGTTTCGTACATGCCCTTCACCAGACTGGAGTCGACGCCGGAAGCGCGATCTTCTTCTCTTGTAGGATGTTTCGACTACTACTCCCTGCGGGGTCCGCCCTGCCTTTTATCCTGACCACCCTGAAACGACTCAACTGAATAACGCCGGAAATGCACAGCAACCTTGATGGTTTGCTAGCACAGCGGCAATCGTGGCGAATTGAAATGGTGTACAGGCACTGGAATGCCTGTACACCCGGCAAGCGGGACGAATCACGCCTGTTCAAACTGATTCTGACACGCCCACGCCCTCTTCGTCTACCTTCACCGACTCTGTTCTAAGACACGACTATTTCTTGTCTTAGTGACATCGACGGTCAGCTTGCAATGCATTGCTGAAATATTTCGATCATTCATCGATTTAGGAGACGACATACAATGATGGAGCGTTTACTTACGCTAAAGCGGCTGCTCTTTTTCGCGCTGCTTACTATTTCGACTTTTCTCTCCGTCGCCGGCCCTGCACGAGCCGACATTGTTGGCCGGCTGCAGTTTTTAGTCGCCGATGCCGACACCGGAAAACCAATTCCTTCGGCACAAATTACACTGCACGATACTGTCGGTGTTCACGGTGATTCCAATCTGACATTGGATTCATCTGAGAGGACGACATCGCAGCAGCTTGAAAACCACGCATGGCAAATTACGACGTCCGCCGCCGACTACATAACTGACACACGCTCAATTGTTGTCGCGGCCGATACAACAACAGCTGTTGAAATCGACCTTGTACCAAAGGCCGAAAAAGTAATCAATATCAGCGGAAAGAAGAAGCTTGTTCAGACGAAAAAAACTTCGGATTCTACGGTTCGGAATCAGAATTTTATATCGCAAACACCGACTGGCAACGGAAACTCACAGAGTTTGTCCAATCTGCTGATTACAAATCCGGGATTCGTGCAGTCAACCAACAATCAGGTCCATCCACGCGGCGAGCATGCTTCGACAACTCTGGAAATCGATGACGCTGAGCTACCTAATGCGACTATCGGGCGAGGCGGGCAGTTTTTAAGTCCGGAAGTAGTGCAGAGCGCCGAGGCGCTCACCGGAGCCTATGCTCCGGAATACGGAAGTGAAGCCGCCGCTGTCATCAACCTCAATCTCCGCTCGGGAACAATCACTCCATTTACTGATTTCAGTGTTCAAGGCGGCGATTTCGACACGTATGACGGCGATTTGACACTGGGAGGACAGAGCGGTAACCCACTTGAACGAGGGGTTGAGGACGGACCGAAAGATTTCCGTTACTTTGTGAACCTCAGCAATCGCAGTACTGACAACGCCCTTGAGTCCCCGCAGCCAGACAATCAAGATGCTCACAACGCACAGACTGCATCAACTCTTTTAGGGCATTTCGACTATCTCCCGGATTCAAATGATGAGTTCTCACTCACTCTCAATACAACTCCCGCAAATACCGAAGTGGCAAACCGTACGGGGTTGTCAAGTTACTATGCGCCGGTCGGTCAGGGATATGGGTACGGCGGAGCACGTGACGCAAACGGCTATCTGCCTGGATACAGTGCTGCCAGTGTCAATGCGTCTTCGCCGCTTGGCGCTTACTTTGGAGGAAACACCAATGTGGCATCCAATGGTTAGGGCGGCATCGTTTCCCAGCAGGCCGCCGGTCAGGACGACAGCCAGTATGACAACAACACATTCGGCCTTCTGAACTTCCGGCACAACTTTAACCTGGAGACTACGGGGCTCGTCTCGTTCAGTCAAACGAACTCAGTCACTCACCTCAG
>PLAD01000394.1 GCA_003134215.1 Armatimonadota bacterium | reverse complement strand
AAATGTTCTAAAATTCTTGCGCGTAATCTTTGCTGTTCGACGGCCAATTTAAGCTCAAAATTACCTGTAAAAAGAGCAAAAACAGGACATTTCCGCTCTGCCAATAAGGCGCCTGGAGATACAGAAATGCAGATGTCTCCGCTGTGGTCGTTCCTCCCGTCGGTCGACTAATGACAACATGACAAATTGGGTGATTTTTTTTCTTATGCCCGAAGGACATCTGCCCGGGGGGCTGCTAGCCAGTGGCTTCAGTCACTGGCGATTATTACAGTGTATTTGACAGCAGTTGGCTAAAACGGTACAATATTGGCAACTCGGCGGGGTGGACCGCGACTCGCGCCCCCCGCCAAAATTTTTATTCCCGGAGTAGCCCATATAATGCCAAGAAGAACGCGACGGAGCGAAGAGCCGTCCGCCGCGGTGCAGTCAGATACCGCTTCCGCCGACTCTGCTGCAGCCAACGATCCCGCCGATGCCGGTTCGGGTGAAAGCGCTTCACCAAAGTCACCACGTGCACCCTCTGCACGTCGACGATCAGCGCCTAAGCCGGCCGAACCCGCACTGGACGGCTCAGCTACACAGTCCTCCAATCCGGATTCAGGGGACGATAAACCCGTACGCAGACGGACGCCGCCGAGGCGCTCGCGTATTATTAAGGCCGACGAGCCTAACGCTGTTGAAGGCCAGGCAGACAATGCAGGCCTGGAAGCTGAAGCTCCTGCCGATTCTACTCCTTCGGGCGTTTCACGTACTGGTGGACGGACGAACGCGCCTTTGCGGCGACGTGTAGGCGGGCGACGATCAGCCAGTGAAGCCGCCGCGGTTGCACCGCCTTCAACCGACGTCATCTCATCGGATGACGTTGCGCCGGCTGCGCCGCCTCCCGCAGCTCCATCCAGCAGCCGAAACCGGCGACGGCGCGGCAATAAGCGTCCTGAGGCCATAGAGCCGATCATCGCATCTACCGAAGAGGCTGAAGAGATTGCTGACAGTCTTCTGCTGGAGTTAGCGCTGGATACGACAACTATAGATGAGGAGCCTGCGACCGGCGAAGAAGACCGCAAGCGTTCGCGTCGCTCACGTCGCGGCGGCCGTCGTCGCAGCGGGAAGCCCGCCGAAGGCGAATTAGCGGAAGACAGTGAAGAAAGCACGGTTGTCGACGATATCGACGAGATCGAGGCCGGCCTGCCGGTGTTATCCGTTCCTCCGCCGTACGTTTCACCCGCGCTCGTTCGCAGTCCATCTGAGATCGGGTTGTCTCAAGTTGACATGAAGGTAACAGCCGTACTGAGCGAGGATGTCACCGGGTTCGAAATCAACGGCGTCTACTACCGGCCTGAACTGTTTTTTGTCAACGCAGAAACAGCGGAAGATCCGTCCGTCGTTGCGCAGCAGATTTCCCTTGCGGCAAATGCCGGAATTCACCTGCACTCCGGTGTCGCCTATCTGCCGCTGAAAAACGCCTACGGTGTACGATCGTTCGCGAGCTTCCAGACACTCATTCAGCAGGTCCTCGACGCCGACCCCGAAGGTTATATATTCGTTCGGCTGCAGCTGGTTCCTACCAACTTCTGGGCGCGAACCCATCCCGAAGAGATGGCGCTGTATAGTGACGGTTCCAACGGTGATGTTTCCTTTGCATCTCGGGCGTTCTGGCAGGATGCGGTCGAAGCGCTCGCCGCTCTCCTCGAGTTTTTGGCGGACCCGGAGACGGTCGGCGGCGACCGTATTGTTGGTCTCCACCTCGACAAAGGTGAGTGGTTCAACGACGCAAACGCCGGATACGACTTTAGCGCACCGAATAAGGGGTCGTTCCAGGAATGGCTGCACGAACACTACCAGAACCCCTATGCGCTTCGCGCAGCCTGGTTCAGCGGCTTGGCGCAGTTCGACAGCGTTGAGATTCCGAAGTGGCCGGGCAGTCCGGGCAGTCGTAAGAGGGAAGAAGTCGTCCTTTACAACCGACCACGGGACCGGCGAACCGTCGACTATAACGCATTTACATCCGATCTCATGGCGCGCGCCATCACCGGTGTCGCTGAAGCCATTAAGTGGTTGTCAAACGGTAAACTGATGGTCGGGACGTCCTATGGTTACACCTTTGAGTTTGCAACGCGCAATGATTCCGGCCACCAGGCTCTTTCGAGAGTGCTGGCGAGCCCATATATCGATGTTGTAGCCGGACCGAACTCATACACCACCAGGCAGGCTGGAGCCGCTGGCTCTTTTAGCTCGCCTGTCGACAGCGCCAAATTACATAAAAAGCTCTGGATCGTCGAAGACGATACAAAGACGTTTTTGGCAGCTGACGAAACCGAAGATGCATTCAATCCCAAGGTCGCTACCAGCCAGGATACGATTTCAGTTCTCAGAAGAAATGCTTCCGCAGCCTACGTGCATGGATGCGGTATCTGCTGGATGGACCTCTGGGGCAACGGCTGGCTCAATTCGGCTGAGATCTGGTCGGAAATCGCTGACCTTCGCTCACAATCGGTCGTCGCAGGACGGATTAAGGACGATACCGACGGAGTGCCGGAAGTCGCCGTATTAGTTGACGAGGGCGGATACAACTACGTTTGCGGCGACCCTTCGGGTGTCGCGCTGCAAGCTGGTCTGATCAGTAAGAGCCGCGAACTAATCTACCGATCCGGCGCCTCGGTCGGCTTTTACCTGCAAAGCGATGTAGCTCTGTTGCCCGAAGGCATCAAGCTTTATATATTTCTGAACCCTCTGCGAGTGACCACGCAGGAGCGTCAAGCTATTCGTGAAAAGCTTCAGAAGCCGGGTAAGACTCTCGCCTGGCTTTACGCCCCCGGTCTCTTTGACGAGCGTGGTGACAGCCCCACTGAAGTCAGCGAAATTGTCGGCATGCCGCTGAAGGCACAGCCGTGGAATTCTCACATCGGGACCATTTTTACCGAAGAGCGCCATCCGGTTACCGAACGTCTACACGGCGGTAAGAGACTCGGATCGGATGAGATCCTTAACCCGTCTTATGCGGTCGTCGACCCAGCTGCGATCGTCCTTGGCGAATATGCCCAGTCTGGTGCTCCTTCAATTGCGGCCAAAATCAACGAACCGGGATGGAAGTCGGTTTTCATCGGCGAACCGCATCTCACCGGCGAACTCCTGCGCGGTCTCTATCGCTTCGCGGGAATTCATATCTACGATGTACAGGACGATATTTGCCACGCCGGACCGGCCGGTGTCTTGCTGGTTCACTCGCCCTATACCGGCCAGCGGACAATACACTTGCCTCGTCCTGCTTCCGTCTACAGCTTTTATGAGCATCGCCTGATTACTCAGCATGCATCGACATTTCGTACGTTTATGCGGGGCCGTTCGACCAACTTTTTCCTCTGGGGAGAGATCGATCATATTGCCTCATCGCTCGGCACGACCGCCGATGAGCTGCGGCAGCAGCAAGCGGCATGGAAAGCTGAACGTGAAAGCAGTCAGCAGCGCAATCCGCGCAGTGGTCAGTCGGATTCATCAAACTCTGAATCCGAATCCGAGGGTGACTACGGTTCATCGGAAGATGCCGAAGCGACGCCGGATCTTGCCGTGGCTTCGGCAACTGCTGTCGATGAGATGAGTCGTCCAGCGACTATCGTCGCCGATCCCGGCGTATCAGCACTAATTCAGAGCGGCCTGATCGCCGCAGACATCGAATTGCCGGAAGGCGATTATGAACTCGAAGAACTCGACGAAGAGGCGCCGGTTGTTGATGCTGCTCCCGCGAAATCCGAGCCGATGTCGCCATCCCGGCGCAGGCGCTGGAACCGAAAGCGAAATATGCAGGCGGCAAAGAGTCCGACACCGCCGGCCATCTCAATGGAAGATCTCCTCTCAGACCTTCCACCAAGAAAGCCGCACCCTCCAAAGACAGATGACTAAAAGAGAAGCCCTCGGGCTTCTTTTTTTAGTTGACCTCAAAGTTAAATCGGAAGCGTTCCGTGCTGGCGACCGGGTTTCCGTCACTTAAAGCCGGCGACCACTTCCAGCGCTTCAGAGCTTCCAACACACGCTGATCCACCTCCTCATTTCCTGAAGACGAAACCAGGCTGACAGTGAATGTTCCGTCTGCCGCAATATCGACCTTAACCCGTACGAACGACTGATAATCGTCCGACTCAAGATCGCTCGGTATATCCGGATAGACCTGGCCGCTTGCCTCTGCGTCTTGTGTTGGACTGGTCGGTGTGGCAGGCTTTTCAACGATTGGCGGGAGTGGGGGCGGCGGGGCCGCCTGTAGCGGCTTCGGCGGCGCCTGCAGCGGAACTGGCGGCTCCTGCGGCAACTGCTGAGAAATCGGTGCCCCAAGTGGCGCCGTACCGCCCGCCGGCGCGGTCGCTGCAGAGTGAGTCGCACCAGACGCAGTCAGCACACGATTATGCTCCTGCTGCTGCGGCAGAGGTGTGGGAGAGCGGTGAACCGGCTGCGGAATAACCGGTGTAGGAGTCGATTTTGCCTGCTGTATCGGCACCCGCTTTGGCTTTGGCGGGATGATTGTATGGATTTCCTTTGGTCGTTTCGGAGGCTTGGGCGGAGCCGGAAGAATGATCCGTTTGAACGTTGCTGGAGGCAGCTCAACCGCTATTCGTGTTCTCACGACCTGGGCTATG
>PLAD01000175.1 GCA_003134215.1 Armatimonadota bacterium | reverse complement strand
TCCCCTAGCGGGCTTTACTTCCCTTCATTGAAGTCCGCACCTCAGCCCCGAGACGACCTCTCGGGGCTTTTTTTCGCCCTCTGGTAGACTCTCGGAAATCCCCGCACCTCCGCGGGGCTCACAACGTTTCGAGGGGATACCAAGGTGCGTAGATTCGGCTTGCGATTGTGCTTGGGAGTGGGTCTCGCGTTCGCGCTCTCGGGCTGCGGATACAACACGATGCAGACGCAGGACGAGGCGGTCAAATCCGCCTGGTCGGAGGTCGTCAATCAATATCAGCGCCGCGCGGATTTGATTCCGAACCTCGTCAACACCGTCAAGGGCTACGCGACCCACGAGGAACAGGTGCTGCTCGGCGTCACGCAGGCCCGCGCCAAGGTCGGTTCCATGCAGGTGACGCCGGAACTCGTCAACGATCCGGCGGCCTTCGCCAAGTTCCAGGCCGCGCAGGGGGAACTCACGAGCGCGCTGTCGCGCCTCTTGGTCGTCTCGGAGAACTATCCGGACTTGAAGGCGAATCAGAATTTCCGCGATCTTCAAGCCGAGCTCGAAGGCACGGAGAATCGCATCACGGTCGCGCGCAATCGCTACATTCAGACCGTGCAGACCTACAACACGACGCTGCGCGTGTTTCCGGACAACCTCACCGCGATGGTGTTCGGCTACAAGCCGAAGGAGAATTTCTCGGTCGACAACGAGGCGGCGATCTCGCATGCGCCGACCGTGGATTTCGGCGGCGCGGCGCCCGCTCCCGCGCCCACCGCGCCGGCGCCCACCGCTCCGGCGACGCCGAAGCCCTAGTGACGCGGCACGCGGCGGTGTCGATCGCGGCAATGCGACGCTGGGCCGCGGTGGGGCTGCTGTGTGCGCTCAGCGCGGTCGGGGGGTCGGACCGGGCGCTCGCCCAAGTCGCGGTGCCGCCGTTGACGGGGCGTGTCGTGGATCTGACCGGCACGCTGTCGGGCGCCGCGATCACCCGTATCGAGGCCAAGCTCGCCGATTTGGAGGCGCACAAGGGCAGCCAGATCGCCGTTCTCATGGTGGCGACGACGCAGCCCGAGGACATCGAGCAGTTCGGCATCCGGGTGGCCGAGCAGTGGAAGCTTGGCCGCAAGGGTGTCGACGACGGCGCGATCCTGCTCGTCGCCAAGGACGATCGGCGCGTGCGCATCGAGGGGGGCTACGGCCTCGAGGGTGCGCTGCCGGATGTGACGGCGAGCCGCATCATCGGGGATACGATCGCGCCGCTGTTCAAGCAGGGGAACTACGATGGGGGCGTCGAGGCGGGCGTCGATCGCATGATCGCCGTCGTCAATGGCGAGAGCTTGCCGGCGCCCGATCCGAAGTGGGAGCCCAAGCAAAACATCGGCAACTACCTGCCGGTGCTGCTCGTCGTCGTCGTGGTCGCAGGCGGCTTGTTCCGCGCGATCTTCGGCAGCGTCGGCGGCTCGCTCGCGGCGGGCGGCGTCGTCGGCGTGGTCGCCTGGCTGTTGAGTCACCTGCTGCCGATCGGTCTCGCGGCCGGCTTCGTCGGCTTTCTCGTCGCATTGCTGTTCGGTTCATCGGGCGGCTGGGTCACGGGCGGCGGTTGGGGCGGCGGCTTCGGCGGCGGTCGTGGCGGCGGGGGCGGTGGGGGCGGCCACTAATGCTTCACATCCGCGACGTCCGAAAAATCTATACCATGGGCGACCAAACCGTTCAAGCTCTGGACGGTATCGACCTCGACATATTCGACGGGGAGATGGTCGCTATCATGGGTCCATCAGGTTCCGGTAAATCGACACTCATGCATATCATCGGGTGCCTCGACACGCCGACGGAAGGTTCCTACAAGTTTGACGACGAGGAAGTTTCCGAGATGGACGAAGTGCAGCTCGCCGACATTCGTAATCGCAAGATTGGATTCGTCTTTCAAGGTTTCAATTTGCTGTCCCGGACTTCCGCATTGGAAAATGTTGAACTGCCGATGGTATACGGCAAAATTCCAGACCGACGAGAACGCGCAGTTGCAGCGCTGGAGCGGGTCGGTCTCGGCAATAGAATTGATCACAAGCCGAACGAACTGTCCGGGGGACAGCAGCAGCGCGTGGCAATTGCACGCGCAATTGCCATGGCGCCCCGGTTGATTCTTGCCGATGAACCCACAGGCAATCTATCTAGTCAACAGAGTGAAGAGATTATGCAGATCTTCCAGGAACTCAATGACGAAGGCGGAACCGTGGTCATGGTCACTCACGAGCCAGATATTGGCAGGCACTGTAAGAGAATGGTGACCATTAAGGACGGCCGTGTGCTCGAGGACGAGCTTATCAAGGACAGACTTAATGCGACGATTGAGCTTGCTCGATTGGCTGCTGAACGAGAGCTGGAGCTGGAAAGGCGCGCAAACAGGACCGGGAATACATTAAAGCCGGCCCAGGCGTTGGAACCAGTTTAGAGCATGAATATAATGCAGAGCTTGCAGATCGCGCTGCGCGGTCTGGCCAGCAACAAAATGAGAACCGGATTGACGATGCTTGGCATCATTATTGGAGTCGGAGTAGTTATCCTGGTGGTCGCAATCGGACAGGGAGCAACGAAAAGCGTCACTGATGCTGTCAACTCTCTTGGCCAAAATATCCTCTCCGTACGGCCTGGGCAAGCCCGCCTGCGTATCACAGCGGCAATCACCGGAACATCTACAAGTTTGATAACAGGAACCGCTGCGGCCGCGAACGGAACTACACAGCAGGCCGCCGGCACGTCGGTCTTTACGCCCGGTTCCACCACTTCTTCGACATCGCTGACATCGCCGAATCACCTGACGCTTAACGAAGCATACCAAGNNCACCTGACGCTTAACGAAGCAAACCAAATAGCGGTCGATTTTCCGCAGACAGTTGCAGCGGTGGCGCCGCAATCGCGTGGGAATGTCACGATTCGCTATGGCAACAATACGGCGTCAACGTCGGTGACAGGTACGAACAAAGAGTACATGTTCGTCACAAACACCTCGATTGATCACGGGATGATGTTTACCGATTTCGACGTACAAGAGGGCCGAAAGGTATGCGTTGTGGGTGCAACCGCGGCAAAGGACCTGACTGGAAACGCCAATTCCGATCTCACAGGTCAATATATTACTATCAACTCTCAACAGTTCTATGTTGACGGTATGATTACCCCAAAAGGGGCGGGAGCTTTTGGACAGGACCAGGACGATATCATTCTCATGCCGGTAACTACCGCCATGCAGCGACTGTTCAACAAGGACCGCCTGGACTTCATGTCGGTCCGATGTACGAGTAACAAAATGATGCCGCTCGCTCAGGTCCAAATTGCCAACTATTTAAGAAACGCGCACCACTTGAGACCCCCGTTTCCGCAGGGCGACGATTTCCAAATTACCAATCAAACGCAACTAGTACAGCAGCAGGCCAACATAACATCGACAATGACATCGCTGCTGAGCGCGGTCGCAATAATTTCACTGGTGATCGGCGGCATCGGTATTATGAATATCATGCTCGTTTCAGTCACCGAACGGACACGTGAAATTGGTATCCGTAAGGCTGTCGGTGCAACTCCGAAAGACATCCTCATGCAGTTTCTGATCGAATCCGCAGTCATATCGCTGCTAGGTGGTCTTATCGGAATCGTTCTTGGAGTAGGCAGCGCCCTGTTTATGTCGGCATTTGCCGGCTGGAACACAATTGTCAGCGGTGCCTCCATTATCGTCGCCATCGTCGTCTCAGCCAGTGTAGGGGTCTTTTTTGGAGCTTATCCAGCGAGCAAGGCCGCGGCCCTCAACCCGATTGACGCTCTCCGGTTCGAGTAGAAAAAGGACTTTTATATGTTTTCGACGGTTTCTCGCCCACAGCGTTCGATTTTCGGCGCACTTGCGATTGCTGCCCTGACGTTAAACACGTACCCCATTAAAGTATCTGCCGATCAGCCGGTGCCTCCCGCAGTGGTCACCCATCTGCCGACGCTTCTAACACTGCAAGATGCCATTGCGATCGCACTGCGTGAGCAGCCGCAGCAGAGTATCGCTGCGGCAGAGGTAAATTCCGCCCTCGGTACCAAAGAGCAGGCACAGTCAGCCTACTACCCGACTATTACACCGTCGTACAGTTTTGAAAATAACCGTAGCACTGAATACGGAATCGCTCAGAACCAGTATGTCACGAGCTCGATCACTCCGACTGCCGGAAGCGGCTCCGGCACCACAACAAGCGGCGGCAGCGGTTCGACCAGCACAACTGGATCGACGACTACAGTAGCGCAGTCCAGCGGCGATGCGATCAACGTTATACGCGGAGGGGGCACGACAATCAGTCTCAAGCAGACTATATTGGATTCTGGGCAGCGTGAACTTACCAACTCAGAAGCGCGCCAGCAAGTAGAGTCGGCGGACTACACCAAAGAAGACACTCGACAATCGATAATCGCAAATGTAACTTCGAGCTACTACGGCCTTCTACAGGCAGTCGATCTCGTAAAAGTAGCGCAGGCGCAGGTTACCGAAAATCAGCAAACGGTCGATTTAACTCAGGCGGAACTTACCGCCGGAACTGCCGCGAAGACTGATGTCTATACGGCGCAAGCGAATCTCGCAACAGCGCAGGTGACACTAATAACCGACCAGAACCAGGTACAAATCACCACGGCGCAGCTTAAAAACGCGATGGGGGTGGTGACTGACGATCCGGTGAAACCAGAATCGCTTGAGACAGGAACACAGCTTCCTCCCGCTCCTGCGCCGCCGGCGATTGCGAGCGTTCAACAGTACTACCTGCTTGCACAGCAAAATCGAAACGACATTAAAGCGCAGTTGTCCATTGTCGACAGCGATCGCGCGGCAGTCAAACTTGCCCGAGTCAACGCCGGCGTTTCGCTGTCAGCAGATTATCTCCTGTCATATCAACCAGCCAACGATGTCGGACCCAAAGGAACAGATTCAACATTTACGTTGACCGGCTCAATGCCGCTTTTCGACGGCGGCTACGAGCAGGGAGCCGTTAAAATCGCTGACGCAGCCCTCCAGAGCGCACTTGCTTCGCTGGAGCAGATTCGAGAGAACGATTTGGAAGCAGTTCAAGAGGACTATGCTACCCGCCAGGAGTCTCTCCAGGCGATTCAATATGCACAAGTTGCCGTTCAGGCCGGACAGGTGAACTACGATGCTGCGGTAGCATCTCGCGAAGCCGGAGTTGGTACTGTACTGCAGATCACAACGGCGGAAGCCACGCTTACTCAGGCGCAGGAACAGTACGTCACTGCGATCTACAACTACTACATCGCCGACTCCAACTTACAACGAGCAGCCGGCCTAAACTGAGCTTTGCCGACCGCTATTCCTCAACCAGCGTGAATACTTTTCCCTGCCACGCCTCAATCGGCTCATTGCCGGCGGAAGCAGCATCTTGACCCAACGTAACCTCGAACCATTTGTAACCGACTGGAAGTCTAGGCCAGTTGTCTATCTGATAAGCGGCCGTTGTGCTCCAGTCTGAAAAGTTAGCGACAGTAATTACGATCTCAGATCCGCTCCCCCGCAGCCAAGCCATAACTCGCTGACCGTCGTCGAAGTTTGCATGAAGCCAGGTAATCTCCATGCCGGACAGAGCCAGCGAGGTCGTTCGTAGTTTTACCAGATTCGCAACTACCGCGAAAATTCGCTGTCTCCAAACATCGCCCAGCAGACTCCAGTTCACTGGGTCTTCCTGCTTATAGTTGTCGAATGTTACCCCCGGAGGAGGCGGGTCCATCTGATCAGCGAATTCGTCGCCGGCAAGAATCATCGGAATCCCGATGGCAGTCAGCAGACAGGCGAAACCCAGCTTGATTCGCGGCTCCGCGTCAGCGACGTTGTTGTCGAGAAACCAATTATAAATCCGCTGCCCTTGAAAGTTCCCGGTATCGTGCGAGCCAAGGTAATTGACGATTTGTGACGTATCGGTAAATCCAAAGGTTCTTGGATCAATCAGGCCGTTGATACATTGTTCAAAGTTAGGGTTTCCCGGCCAGTTTTGGCCGAGCAGGGCAGGACGGATGATCGCTCGGAACGTGTCGTTCCACTGCCCATCCAAGGCATGGCTAACGATTCTGGAAACATCAGGAGGCACCGAAAGCTCTTCCCCGACACTGAGAAACTGCGCGTCGGCCCCTCCCCGATCGGTCCAAATCTGGCGCGCGAACTGCGTTATCTCTTCGACAAAATACGGCAGACTGTCCCACGCCGGTATAAAGTTTGCGATATCGTCAAGCCGCAGTCCATCAATATGAAAATCGTTCAGCCAACGCAGAATAAAGAGTTTGAGGAGTTGACGCGCCGGAACTATGGTTTGCTGTGTACCCGAAATTGGATCGTAACCCTGTACAGCATAGTTGAACTTCGGTACCTGTCCGCCCCATCCGTTTCTGTGATCCCACTCCGGATCTGTGTCGTCGGCAGGGAAGAAGTCAGTAAAGTTGATGTACACGTAAGGATGGTTCTCGCACCACGACATTGCAATATCGAGAAAGACACGCAGCGCACTCTTGTGGCAACTCTTTACTAAATTGACTAGATCGGTAGACGCGGTAGATAGCGGCTGACCCGGCGGCTTCCCTAAGTCGTAGTCGGCAGCGAGGAAATTTGCCATTCCATATCCCCACAACAACGAACGATCCTGGTCAGAACAAGGCAGCAACTCGATCGCATTTACTCCCAATTCCTGAATTAGTGCGCGATTGTTCAAGATGGAGGAGTTAGGAAAGGTCGGTGATAAAGCGTCCTTATCAAGCAGCGCAAGGACATCCTGGAAGGTACCGCTCCCATAGACCGTATTCCCGACTGAATCAGTATG
>PLAD01000117.1 GCA_003134215.1 Armatimonadota bacterium | reverse complement strand
TTGCTTTTTGCGAGAGGGCAGGGGGTGAGCCTCTGGTAACGGGCGAAAAAACCGACCTTCTTGCCCTTAAAAAGCATCAAGGCATTGCCATCGTGTCGATCAGCGACTTTCTGGAGTCGATGGACCGGAATTAGGATTAACGTCCGAAATGCGACGCTTAAATCCTGTCCGGCGGATAACTGGCGAAACGGCGGTAAGTCAGTGAACTCATTCACGGCGCCACTGTCCGGTATGCCGCCCGCTTAGGCGGTAGGAGTGGCACCCCCGGAAATTGTCGTGTCGTTTGCGCATTCGCCTCAAATCCAGTACCGTACATCGCGGCCCGTTTCGCAATTCGTCCCTTACATTTCGAGTATAATGTCGGGACGGCGGACGTTATTGCTTGCCGGCCGGAACCGCTTTTATATGTCTTATACAACTTCATCTACCCACGCAGAATCTGATTCGCCGATCGAAAACAGACCTGTACCCATCCATCAAAAGCCTGGAGCGCGACAGTTCGTCAAGTTCTGCATCGTCGGTTTTAGCAGCACTATTATAAACTTCGCTGTCGTCAACGGCCTTCACTATAAGGCCCATTTTCAGGTTTGGCCGTCCGTTATTTATGGGTTTTTGCTTTCTTGCGTGAACGGTTTCATCTGGAACCGACAGTGGACATTCAAACAATCCCGCAGCAACTCCGTCGCCACGCAATCGGTGCGCTTCGTCGCCGTGAACATCGTTGGGCTGGTCTTGAACTGCTCGATCGTCGCGATTCTTATTGCGCTTTACGAAAGCTCAAAAGGAAGTGTGGTCAATACGCACCACTTCATTGCGATGTTCGAATCGATTGCAGCGTCCCAGCATAAGTTCGATGTGCCCAAGCTTGTATTAAACGGCGCACTCTTAGTCGCTACGGGTGTTGTCGTGTTCTGGAACTTCTTTGCGAACCGGCTTTGGACCTTCAAGCACAAAAAGAAGGCAGCCTGATCTGGTCCCGCCCTTTGCAGCCGCCTGCAAATTCCCGGCTATATATTTAATTATTTAATCAGGTAAACCAAAATAACGAACGTCGTCCAAAATATCGAGATTCCTGGAATAAGAAAATTCATCTCCGGCAAGGTTCGCGAGGTCTTCGACCTTAACGAGTGGCTGCTGGTAGTGGCAACCGATCGCCTCTCGGCGTTCGATGTCATTCTCCCGACTGGAATCCCCCACAAGGGCCGCGTTCTGACCCAGTTCTCACGATACTGGTTCGAACAGACCGGCGATCTGGTTCCAAATCACCTGGTCAGCGTCGATCTTCCCGTCATTGAATCTGCCATTTCACAAGCCGGCGGCACAGTCTCCCAGTCTCTTTTGCAGGACCTGGAAGGCCGAACCATGCTGGTGAAAAAGGCGCAAGCGCTGCCCGTCGAGTGTGTTGCGCGCGGATATATTTCCGGGTCGCTCTGGAAGGAATATAAGACCTACTTTGCGCATGGCGGCAAGGTGATCTTGCACGACGTTCCACTTCCGGTCGGTCTGCGCGAAAGCGACCGCCTGCCGGAGCCGATCTTTACGCCGGCTTCGAAAGCCTACTCCGGCCACGACGAAAACGTCTCTTTCGCCGCGATAGCCGAGACGGTGGGAGAGGATGCGGCGTTCAAACTCAAAAATCTGACTTTGAACCTTTATCAGTTCGCGTCGAACTTCGCACTCGACCGCCGGATCATTATCGCAGACACGAAGTTTGAGTTCGGACTGCTCGACGGCGAGCTTATTCTGATCGATGAAGTTTTGACTCCTGATTCTTCGCGCTTTTGGGATCAAGACCTTTATGTTCCAGGTAAGCCGCAGGCGTCGTTCGACAAGCAGTTTGTTCGCGACTATCTTGAAACCCTCGACTGGGACAAAACCGCGCCGGGGCCGACCCTGCCCGACGATGTCGTCGCGAAGACCAGCGCCAAGTATCTGGAAGCTTTTCGCAGGATTACCGGAACCGAACTATGAAGTACATCTGCCTCGTACCCGATGGTATGTCGGACCTACCGCTCGCGGAGCTTGATGGTCAAACCCCATGGCAGGCGGCCAAAACACCCAACTGGGACAAGCTCGCGTTGGATTCGCTCGTCGGGACCGTCTTGACTGTCCCGCAGGGCATGTATCCTGGAAGCGACGTTGCCAATATGTCGATCCTTGGCTACGATCCCCAAAAGTACTACACGGGCCGCGGCCCGATTGAAGCGGTCGCCATGGGCGTTCCACTGGATGCGAAAGACGCTGCCTATCGCTGTTCGCTCGTGACCTGCGACGGGGAAACCCTCCTCGACTACTCAAGCGGCCATATCTCCACCGAGGAAGCCGCGCAGCTCATTGCCGTCCTGCAAGACAAGCTTGGGAGCCGACAGTTCAAATTTTATCCCGGCGTCCAGTATCGCCATATCTTCGCGTGGAGAGACGGCGCTATCGATGTCAAGACAGTCCCGCCGCACGATATACAGCAGAAGCCGATCGCTGAGTATCTTCCGCAGGGAGACGGCGAGGACACGCTGAAAGAGCTGATGTTCGACTCGCTGGAACTGCTGGACAACCACCCGGTCAACCGTAAGAGACGCGACGAAGGCAAGAGCCCCGGTAACATGATCTGGCTCTGGGGGCAGGGGTACGCGCCAAACATCCCCAATTTCTTCCAACTGCACCAGAAGCAGGGTGCTGTGATTACAGCGGTCGATGTGGTTCGCGGGCTCGGACGGGCATCCGGATTAAAAGTGATCGAAGTGCCCGGCGCCACCGGATATATCGACACCAACTACCGCGGCAAAGCCGAGTACGCTGTCCGCGCCCTCAAAGACGGTCTCGATTTTGTGTACTTGCACATCGAATCGCCCGACGAATCCGGGCACGAAGGCGACATCGATCATAAGATCGGATCGATACAAGATATCGACAAATACGTTATCCCAAGGCTCATCGACGGGCTGCAGAAGTTCGACCATCTGCGACTGCTGATCCTGCCCGACCACGCAACTCCGATTGCACTGAAGACACACAAGGAAGGCCCGGTACCTTTCCTTCTGTACGATTCCACCACACCGAACAGGTCGTCGAACATTCCATTCAACGAAACCGCGCTTGAGGAAGCGAAGACACGGATCGATGACGGCACCGACCTGATCAAGCTGCTGTTTCAGGAATAACGCGACGTCAGCTGAACCCCGGTATATTCGTACCTGAAATTCCTGCCTGACTTCTCCGATACTTTTGTAGTCACTGCCCCGTTGTTTTATAACGGCGCTTATGTTCGGAGGTTGATATGCGGCTGGTTACTCGTTCGGATTTTGACGGTCTCGTCTGCGCAGTTCTGCTGAAGCAAGTGGAACCAATCGATTCCATACAGTTCGTCCATCCCAAGGATCTCCAGGATGGCACGTTCGTCGTGACATCAGACGATATCCTCACAAACGTCCCGTACGTTCCAGGCTGCGGCTACTGGTTCGATCATCACGCGAGCGAAATCGAGCGGATTGTCGGCAAGCAAGAGTTTAAAGGCTCCTGTCGCCTTGCACCGAGCGCTGCCCGTGTCGTCTACGACCACTACGGCGGCTCGGCGACATTCGGTGATATCGACACACTGATGCACGAGGTCGACAAAGCCGACTCTGCCCAGTTCAGCCAGGAGGAAATTCTCTATCCTAATGGATGGCCGCTGCTGTCGTTCATTATGGATTCGCGAACCGGGCTCGGCCGATTTAAAGACTATCGTATCAGCAACTATCAGCTCATGTTCGAGCTGATCGATGCCTGTTCCCATATGACTATCGAGCAGATATTGCGACTTCCCGATGTTCAGGAGCGAGTCCAGCGCTACTTTGAACAGAATGAACTGTACCGCCAGATGGTGGTCAGCCATTCTGTTGTTCACGACGGCGTTATCGTCACCGATTTGCGATCGGTCGACCCGATCTACTCCGGAAACAGGTTTTTGGTCTACGCTCTCTATCCCGAACAGCACACATCGATCTGGATTATCGACGGTCTGCACCGGAAAAACTGCGTATTCGCGTGCGGACACAGTATCATCCGCAGAACCGCGCCATCAAAAATCGGTGCGCTAATGCGTCGCTTCGGTGGAGGCGGTCACGATGCCGCCGGAACATGCCAGGTACCATACGACGTCGCCGACGAAACCCTGCGAGTCCTAATAGCCGGAATGAATGTACCAGTCGACGACTACGCGAAAGCGGCTTAGGAGTCTCATTGTTTGGATTCGCAAGCGACAGCCGCTTTGACTCCGGCTGTGAGAGCCGCGGCGATTTTTCGCTGGCCGTCTGCCGAGTCGATAATGGCTTCGTCGTGCGGGTTTGTGAGGACGCACATCTCGACCAGAACTACTGGAACCTTCGAATAGATCGATCCGGTCAAAGCCCCTTGCTTGCCGCCGATCCGTGTGCTGGTATCGGCGAACATCCCTCGATCTGCGAGGAGACCGTCAAGCGATTTGATCAGCGCCGCATGAAAAACCTTGAGCGCGGCCTGGCTCTCGTCGATAACAGTTTGCGACGGTCCATGAACGCCGTTAACGACTCCCTGCCGATCCGGAGCATAACTTGCAATTCCCGTCCCCGCATCTGCATCGCAGTGTAGTCGGATCATTAATGCCGCATGCGCGTTATTTGCCGTCTCCGCCCGCTGTTTATTTGTAACAAACTCCTCGGCGCTGCTTTTGGTAGAGACTACCGTAAATCCATCAGCGATCAGGTCCTGCTTCAACAGCAACGAAACATCCCAAGCTGCATCAATCTCCGTAATATGCCTTCCAGCCGTACCATGCCCAGACTCAGAAGGGTGACCAGGATCGATGCATATAACATTAGTAGAACTAATATCCGCGAAGAGAGGGAACGGAATAATCATCGAAAAAGCCAGACCCAACAAAACAACAATGTATCGAAGCATTCAGGAAGTGTACCACCGGAAAGAGGCGAGCCGTAATTTAGCGATTTATCATATTAGAAACCTTTGCTCGAGTGTTCTGCCGATGTTATACTATCTTCATGGCAACCGTTGTTGAGAATCGGGGAGGGGATTTTACAAACAATGCGCGGAATACAGCCATTGTTTTGGGCATTGTCCTATTTCTGAGTGCTTTTCTTCCTATGCCTGATGACCGGGGGCGTATTCTTGGGCTGCCTTCGATCTGTCCGTTCTATGAGATGACTGGGCTTCCTTGTCCTGGATGCGGTTTGACACGTTCCTTTGTTTGCTTCGCGCACGGACAGATTTTGACGGCGTTTCGCTGGAATCTGCTTGGGCCGGCGCTGTGGCTGGCTGCTGCCTTTCTTCTGACCCGGGCAGTCGCTACACTCATAAAACGTGAGCAGATTTTGCCGTTTAGCCCGGCCTTCAGTCGGCAGGTCTCCTGGGGTCTCGTCATCGCGCTCCTCTTGTTCGGAGTATCCCGTATCGCCTACTTGACCGTCACTCACCAGCGTTTTTGACGGAACTATAAGCTGCTGTTATTGTCGACCCAGACCAGTTCCCGCAGGCTGGAAATAACGTCGCCATCTGTGTCTACGGCCCGGGCTTCAATCAGATGCTCTCCGTCCTGGACCGTTGTCGAGTCCCATTCGAACGAGAACGGGGAGTTGTTGGTCATCGCCGAAAAGTCGCCGTCGACATAGAGAGAGACGTACGACGGGTCCGTAACAAGATCCACCTGGACGGGCATGACTCCGTGCGCGACATCGATTTTGCCTTCCTTCGCCAATTCCTTGCCTGACGCACTGTATAAAGTGTGGTCGTCAGCGATCCACTTATCGATGACCGACGAATCCTCTGCTTTTTGGCGGTGTAC
>PLAD01000065.1 GCA_003134215.1 Armatimonadota bacterium | reverse complement strand
CCGGGCCCCGCAGTTTAACAGAATAGGTTTCTGGCTTTGCCGAGTTTATCGTCAGTCTGGTCCTGTCCGACTCAGGATACTTGGTGTCTTGGCGAACCGTCACACCCCTCTCACGCCAGTTGAGAGTCGAAGCAATATAAAGGTTTACATAGAGTTCGTCGTTGTCAGGACTTCGAAAGTAAATTGCCTCACCATAGCGTGCATGGTTCTCCATACCGGTTCCGGTACAGCACCAAAAGGCATTAACCGGGTCGCCGTAGACCTTAAAATGCCCTGATTTCATTGGAGTGTGATATATCATGAGACCCTGTGTCGACTCCTGCGACGCAAGAATATGGTTCAGAAGGGCAGTTTCATAGTAGTCCGCATACGATCCGCGGGGATCTTGCTGAAATAGAGCCTTCGTCAATTTGAGCATGTTGTAGGTGCAGCACGTTTCTACCGCATAATCGGAGCCGATATGACTCCGAAAATCGGAGATCGGGAAAAAGTGTTCGCGGTCTCCATTTCCTCCATTAGCGTAAGTACGGTTTTCAGTGACGGTCTTCAAAAAGAACAATGGCGCTGCGTGATAAGGTTGATCCCCAGTGAGCTCGTAGAGCCGCTCGTAGCCGATCATCTTCGGGATCTGGGTATTCGAATGCAGCCCGTCGAGCTTGTCCTCGCCAGCAGCCAGCGGGTCGAAAACGACGTGATGGGTAAAGCGGCGTGCGAGTGCAAGGTAGCGCGGGTCGCCAGTCATGGCGTAAGCATCCGCAACCGTCTCCACCATGCCGCCATGTTCAGTTTGCAGCATGCTCTGAAATTGATTGTCCGTCAGGTTTTGTGTGACGGCGACAGCCCAATCGGTGAGCGTTAGAAAAACCTGTTTTGCCTGTGCATTACCGCAGTATGTGTAGCTGTCGCGCAGGCCTGCAAAGAGCTTATGCATCGTGTACCACGGAACCCATCCTGACACGGTACCATCTGCAGCTATTTTCGCAAAGATCGCGCGGGCATCGGGAATGGCCGTAACCAATCCGTCCGGAACTGCATTTTGACAGACCGAAAGTTCGGCGACCATATAGTCGGACCGCTGCTTGAACCGGGCGTCACCTGTTGCGCGATACATTAACGAGCAGGCTGACAAATAGTGACCGGCGCAGTGACCGGCAATACCTTCGGCCTCCCAGCCGCCGTAGCTATCCCCTTTTGGTGTCAGACCTGCATTTAATAAGAAGTTGTGAAGCAAGCGATCGGGCTCCAGAAAGAGGAGGTAAGCGCCATCGCGCGATTGAGCATCTTGAAAAGTACTAGTGAGAAGCCGAACATCCGCAAGATCGAATGGCAGCGCATTAGCGGTCGCAATTGGCGTGATCGCATCGATAGGCAGCGTCGGTTGGGCAGCCGTAGCGGCGGCAGAACCTAACCCAGGAATCGCAGCTTCTGTATGTGGGAGCGTCAGGGCGATAGCACCTGCAACGCCGGTCTTCAGAATATGTCGACGGCTTACTCGAAGCGCTTTGGTTACAGTGAACCGGTTTGACTCGTCGTCAGATGTGTTAAGTGTCATAAGAGACTTCTTTCCACAAAGTCTATAATAGCTTCGTCATAGACGACCGAATTTCCCGTCGCCTACGCAAGTACAAACAGCAATGACTTTAATCTCGAACGTGGCCAAGCGGGCCGCTTCATGTTTATGCTGTATAATGGCATCGTTTGTATTAATAGAAGGGATTCTTGTTCAATGAGCGCCATTTCAAGTNNTTCGAGGGAACGTCGTCGACCTTGCCGTCGGTGTAGTGATCGGGGCAGGGTTCGGAAAGATTGTGACTGCGTTAGTGGCCGACCTTATCACCCCGCTGATCGGTCTGCCGGGGAAAATCGACCTGAGCGGCCTAAAAGTAACAGTCAACGGCGCAAACTTCCTGATTGGAGATTTCCTCAATGCGGTCATCGGCTTCATAATCCTGGCCGCTGTGGTCTTCTTCTTTGTGGTCCGCCCTATCAACATACTCATGTCCCTCCGTAAGACAGAGGCCGCCTCGGCGCCAATAACTAAGGAATGCCCAAAGTGCTTGAGCAGCATTCCAGCAGCAGCGACTAAATGCGCGTTCTGCACATCGGATGTTGTCGCCGCCTAATCGGCTGCACTCCGCTTCGGATGACTAGCGTAGGGCGCGCAGAGCGGATCACCGATCACTATATCCTTCCAGTTGACGTATCGCGAGGCGGCATAAAAGCTGTCCGCAAGATTCCAGCCCTGGGTATAGTGGTCGAACAGAATGTCGGCGTGCGCCATCGAGTCTACTAAGGGCTCACTCACATATCCCTTACACCCGGTGACACCATCGGCTACTAAATCGGCGATTAACGACTGACCGCCGGTCGGATGGTCCTCGAAAGTTCTTCCACTGGTTGAAACCACCGTCTCGGCAATCGCGCCTGGAGAGAACACGAGTGACTGATACATTTTATTGTCGAAGTGCGCATCGTTCGATGCCCAGGTGTAATACCCGTCAAGCGGTTCCGGGATAGAATGAAAAGTGTCGCTCTGGTCGAAAAAGATATTCACATCCGACTGGGCAAGATCCGCGGCCGCAATTCGTATGGTCTGATTAGTTTCGTAGTATCCGTCTACATCGCGGTTTGGCGCCGGATGTAGATAGATTGGTCCGGGGCCTGGATGAGTGGCGAGGCCGTGATCGACCAGTCGAAGGCAATCGTCAACCGACCATCCGTCCAGACGTGTAACGAGATAAATCCCGTACTCATGCTGACTGAATCTGTCTGTTGCCGCAAAGTAAGGATTTAATGCGTGCGACGGAAGCGGATTATCCATCGTTGTCAGCACGCTGTCGATGGAAAATCCGCTCCAGGAACTATCATTAAACTCGATCGGAATGCCCTTGGTTAGAACAATATAGTCGATTTTAAGTTTGCGCTGATGGATGCACTGCCGGATCGGTTCTATGATCATTCTGACGACGTCAGCGGTTGAACACTGCTCGGTCGCCGGACAGGTAATCGTACAGAGGTTGGCTGCCGGAAGTCTGCGCTTCAAAAAGTAATAATGGGCAATTTTGATCGAACCGGGGCTTGCAAGGTTTTCCACGATCAGTACCCGTGATGTCGAAGCATCGCAGCAGAGGATTGCTGAGTTGAAAAAGAGCACAAAGAAGATGAGCCGTAAGGAGTTCATTCGGAGCATTTTACCAACTTGCCGCGTTTTCGTGTTCGGTGCACCAGACTTGCTCGATGTGGCCGCCTGGAGGAGATCTATGACGGCTGGTCCTGCTGTATCTCATCACGCAGATATTTCGATCATACCGAAGAAGAATCGTTTCGATAGTTTTCTTTCAATTGCGAACATTATCGACCGTTTTTCGTCTAAGCCAATAAGTCTCGTCATCAGCGGTTGAATCAACATCGCCGAATGTGAAACAAGAGTAAGTGTTTATGCGGAACACGACCTCGACTTAATTGCCAAAGCAGCCTACCTGGCAAAATAGTTGTAACTTTATGGTAAAGTGGGTATCAATATTTATATAAAACAAACGCACGCATTTTGACAGACGTGGCAACGGAAGCCTCCAAGCGCATCGACCAGCGCAAGTAAGCAGACTCTAAGCCGAGCGGTTATCGAAATTTCGATAACGAAAGGCGACTACCATTGCATTTACTGCGTCGTCTTGAGACGACCTAGAGGGAGACCATTTTGTCAAGAACGTTGTCAATTGAAAGTATGGTTCTTTGCGCTATCTGCATCGCAGACCTGAGCAGTACCATCTTCCTCGTTTCCTACCGCGACTGCATGGAAGGCAATCCATTGATGAGCTTCTATCTCGATCACGGTATTGTCGCCTTTGTCCTGGCAAAGGCTACCCTTTTTGTCTTTCCGCTCTTTATCCTCGAATGGGCTCGGCGGCGGCGTCCCGGCTTTGCGATATTAGCGGCACGAACATGTATCTGCCTCTATCTCTTTGCATATGCCGGTACAGTGATCAGCCTCAACTGTTTTACCGACGACAACGGTAATTTTCAGTTCGCCAAAGCTCCGGTAGCCGCATCCCTCGCGGGTGTAAAATGACCAAATAAGCGATAAGTTGGTCTGAATAGTTTGTTTGCTCCTTCATTGAACGGCAAAAAGCGGCTATAATACGTCGACTATATGCTGAGGAGCAAAACTTGAAACTTTACGAGTACCAGGCAAAAGAGATTTTAAAGAAGTACAAGGTTCCGGTCCCCGCAGGAGCGGTTGCCGAAACCGTCGACGAGGTCCGATCGGCGACTGCGAAGATAGGTAAGACCGTCGTCCTTAAAGGACAGGTTCACTCTGGTGGGCGAGGTAAGGCCGGCGCGGTCAAACTTGCAAAGACCTCAGACGAAGCCGCAGCGATCGCACATGACCTTCTGGGCAAGACGCTCTTTTTCGCACAGGCGAACGCAAACCTCAAAGTAAACAAGCTTCTCGTGGAAGAAGCTCTCGCAATCAAGCATGAAATTTACATCGCTATAACGCAGGACAGAACTACTCAGCGCGATATCTTAATCGTCTCCACCAAAGGAGGAATGGATATCGAAGCAGTAGCCGAAGAGAGTCCGGAAGCAATCAGCAAAACGCCGATCGATCCGTTGCTCGGCCTCACCGACTACACCGCACGAAACGCGCTATTCGCTGCGGGATACGACAAGACCCTGATTGCAAAAACGGTTCCAGTGCTTAAGGCTCTCTACGCTGCGTACATCGGAAGCGACGCTATTCTGGCGGAGATTAATCCGCTGGTCATTACCGACGACGGCGCGGTGATTGCAGGCGACGCAAAGTGGCTGATCGACGACAACGCGCTGTATCGACAGATCGATCTGCAGTCGTTCGGCGATTCCAGTGAGGACGACCCCATCGAAGCGGAAGCCCACCGTCGAGGAATTCAATATGTCCGTCTCGAAGGCGGTAATATCGGAATTATTGGAAACGGCGCCGGACTGGTTATGACCACCATGGACGAAGTCAAGCGAGCTGGCGGAGCCCCGGCAGACTTCCTCGACATCGGCGGTGGTGCGAAAGCCGAGAGCGTCCGCAATAGTTTGGAAATCGTCCTCTCCGACCCTAATGTCAAAGGTGTCCTCTTCAATATCTTCGGCGGTATTACGCGCGGCGACGAAGTCGCGAATGGCATTATAGAGGGCCTGGCCGCACTCGATGTCAAAGTGCCGATCGTTGTTCGTCTTGCCGGAACCCGCGCAGCTGAAGGCGCGGCCATCCTTAAGCAAACGAACCTCGTGCCTGCCGAAACGATGCAGGAAGCTGCTGAAAAAATTGTGGCATTAGCACTAAAAAACTAAGACGGTTTCATTGAAAACCAACGACGGGACTATAAGGATTAAACAGAATGTTCGAATACAAGATCATAGTTAGCGCTGACGACGACGACACGGATGAGCAGACGTTGAACGACCTAGGGGGACAGGGCTGGGAACTCGTTAACGCCCTCGCGGATGTAAGAGCGAACGACGAAGTCGAGGATGAAAATGAAGATGAAGACAGCAACATTCCCGTCACTGTGTTCTATCTGAAGCGTTCAACTGGAAAATAACCTGAAACATGAGCATCTTAATCGATAAGAGCACCAAAGTAATTGTCCAGGGAATTACCGGTAACGCCGGCATTTTCCACACGACATTAATGCTCGACTATGGCACGTTAGTTGTCGGTGGAGTCAGCCCGGGCAAGGGCGGGCAGAAAGTCATCGACGGCCGAGTGCCGATCTTCGATACCGTCGAAGAAGCGAAGAAGGCTACCGGGGCCACAGCTACCTGCATTTTCGTTCCCGCGCGGTTCGCTGCTGATGCAGTGCTGGAAGCCGCCGACGCTGGAATCGACCTAATTGTCTGTATCACCGAAGGCATTCCCGGCCACGATGAATTGGTGTTCGCGAATGTGGTACGGCAGAAGGGCGCGAGGCTTGTCGGTCCTAACTGCCCCGGCCTGTTGACCGTCGGACAGGCTAATATCGGCATCATCCCCGACAACATCTTCATTCCCGGGCCGATTGGTGTCGTCTCCCGCTCAGGCACCCTCACCTACGAATCCGTCGATGCGTTGACCCGCGCCGGTCTGGGTCAGACGACTTGTGTTGGAATTGGCGGGGATCCCTTCATCGGCACTCGATTTATCGATGTCCTTCCGCTCTTCGAAGCCGACCCGGAAACGAAAGCCGTGGTCATGTGCGGAGAAGTGGGCGGCTCGGATGAAGAAATCGCCGCAGAGTATATCAAGACCATGACCAAGCCAGTCATTGGTTTCATCGCCGGTCTGACAGCGCCTCCGGGCAAGCGAATGGGCCACGCCGGTGCAATCATCTCTGGGACTTCCGGAACTCCTCAGGCCAAGGTAGACGCGCTCAAGGCGGCGGGAGTCGCTGTCGCAGAGTCGCCATCCCAAATTCCCGGATTGGTCAAGTTGGCTCTCGGATTGTAAGAAAAGCCAAACTTCTAATCTCATTGCAACGCGCAGCCAATATTCGGCTTGCGCGTTGTTTCAGTTGACCAAACCAAGATCGAGAAACAAAATTTTGGTCTAAATTCCCGCACAAACACCTGGCTATACCAGTCTATTATTGACAAGTTATATAAAATACTGGT
>PLAD01000254.1 GCA_003134215.1 Armatimonadota bacterium | reverse complement strand
GAACGACTCGGGACGGCCGTCATATTCGATCCAGTGAAGGATGCGCAGACGCATCTGTCGAAAGCAGAAGATTCAGTAAGTAAGGGTAATGTCGGCGATGCGATGGCCGAATGCAAGCTGGTTGCGGCCGATATTCAAACCGCATCGGTGTCGACCAGCACATCGGTTCGAACGTCGGTCGCCGGACTGCAGTCTAAACTCAACGTTCTTCAGAAACAGACAGCTCAACTGTGGCATAAGCTGGGTGTTTAACCAAGGGCAAATGAGACCTTTAGTCAACTATTTCAGAGGCTGGAAACTTGCAATCTCCACGATCATCTTCTGCGGGGCGCTTGTGTCGTCGGGCTGTAATGAGGGAACGTTTAAGAACCATTACAGCACTTCGCAGGAGATTTCCATGGGAAAGCGGGAGAACGACGAAATCGTCCACTCGCAGAAAATGGATTACGATCCTGTGTTGAATGCCCGTGTCCAGCGCATTGCTTCTCCAATCTTCGAACAGGCTCAATTGATGCGATCCGACGTCGTCTACAAAATTGCAGTCATTGACAGTCCCGAAGTTAACGCATTTTCGATACCGGGCGGCTGGATCTATCTTTATACCGGACTCATCAATAAGGTTGGAACTGACGACGATGCACTGGCGTGCATTATCGGACATGAAACTGCACACGTCGTCCGCCGCCACGTTGTCAAGCAAATGAGCGATGAGGATGTCAAAGGCGCTCTCGTATCTATTCTTGGACTCGCGACAGCAAACTATACGGTCTATAACACTGCTGACACGCTCTTCCAAATGGATCAGCTACACTTCAGTCGTGAAGACGAGTATGAGGCTGACAAGTATGGCCTTATGTTTGCTTATAATGCTGGTTACGATCCTGAGGGGATGATCAGGTTCTTCAGCAAACTCGAAAAGCTGGAAAAGGGAGAACAAGACCCTGCCTATATGGAAGACCATCCATTAACCAGAAACCGCATCGACCGCGCCAAGGCGTTGATCAAGGAACTGCGAGCGAACAGTGGACATTATCCCGACGATGTAGATTCCGCAACGGCTGCCGCCGCTCAAAATGTCGAAGATCAGCCGTCAAGCACCAATATGCCGCCCTCGAATGCGGGATCTGGTTCTTCGCCATCAAGCGCTGAAACACCTGTCATACCGGCGCAAATGCCAAGTACCGGCGGCACCAATTGAAAAACCGCTCCGTGCGCTTTAATTGCGTTTTAGTGTTTTGGCTGTGTTTATTTTGCTTAATAGTTTCGGGCTGCCGAAACCCGTCAGCGACTAACGCTATTTCTCCCGAGCAGGAGAAAACAGTTGGCGACTGGGCGGCGGCACAAATTCAAAGTGAGAGTGTGGGGCCGATGGACCCTTCGATCACAGCTCAAGTTGCTACGATCACGAAACGATTAAATACGGCGGTAGATGTGAAGCCGCTCCCGCGTGTTCTAGTGTCGGATTCCGATGCATATACCGTGGCGTCGCTCCCTGGCGGATGGGTGGTTGTCTCGGCTAAGATGGTGACGTTGCTCGGCGCAAACCCTGACGCTCTCGCGGGTATCCTCGCACACGAGTACGCCCACGTCGAGGATAACGATGCATTAAAACAGATGACCGGTGCAATGGGTGCCGATACGATGGTAAGTTTGACAATTCAGGGTAAGTACACCGAAGCCTCCAACGTGGCTGTTCAGCTAATGAATTTTAGCCACAATATGGATGACGAAGAGAAGGCCGACACAGAAGGCGTTCGCATTGCTTCGTCAGCGGGGTATGATCCAAAAGGCATCTTGACTGCGATCAATACTCTGGAGGCGGTTACACCGCTTTCGGATGCCCAATGGCTGGCCGTTCATCCAGTCAACGCGAAGAGGCTCAGGATGCTGGCAGGCGATGTAGCTGTCTATGCTGCTGATCAACAGAAAAAATAAGATGTCCGAAGAAGATTTTATTCGCAGAGTTGCCGTAATCATTCCTGCCTTCAACGAAGAAGCGCGAATAGGCGCGGTACTACGTGTAGCAGCGTCGACACCTCTTGTAAGCGAGGTAATTGTAGTCGACGACGGCTCTAGCGACAAAACAGCCAGCGTCGCTCGACGGTTTAACGTTCGCACGGAGACTTTGCCAAGGAATGTCGGCAAAGGCGGGGCAATGCTGCATGGGGCGCTATGCGCGACGGGTGCGGACGTGATCGTGTTTCTCGATGCCGACCTGATAGGCCTTCATCCGGAACACATTGAAGCACTGGCGTACCCAGTTGTTTCCGGGGAATCGTCAATGGCGATCGGTCAGTTTGTCGGGGGCCGGGGGGTCACGGACCTCGCTCAGTTCCTGGTTAAATGTATCAGCGGACAGCGTGCCATAGAGCGAGATCTTTTCCTTTCTATTCCATCCGTAGATACGGTTGGCTACGGAGTGGAGATGTTGATTACTCTGCACGTCAGCGCCCAGAAGCTTCGAACCAAAGTGGTGACGTTACGCGGAGTGACGCACCCGATGAAGGAAGAAAAGCTTGGCTTTGCTAAGGGCGTCATAGCTCGCGCTCACATGTACCTACAGATGGGCCGGTTCTGGGCCTGGTACCATTTAAGGCCAACCCCGCCGGTCTCAGTCGAGCACCTATCTGAAATGCGAGATGAGGGTAACGTAGTAGTAGGCAACGGGAGCAGTCAGGATAAGACTGTCGATGCGGTCCAAAACGCCCCCATGGCCCGGTAGAAATCCACCGAAATCTTTCAAGCCTAGATCGCGTTTCAGTACTGAGGCGCAGAGGTCCCCGAGCAATCCGAAGCTTCCTGTAAGTAATCCAAGAATGGCTCCGTCATGCATTGGAAATTGAAACAGCTTTGCTCCGCCAATTCCGATCAGGCAGGAGACAAGTACGCCGCCCATCGAGCCTTCCCAGGTTTTATTGGGGCTGATCGTCGGAGCTAGTTTATTTTTAGCAAACGATCTCCCGGCGAACAGGGCTGCCGTATCTGCACCCCAGGTCATCAGACTCACATAGACCACGAGCCAGGCCCCGACCTCGAATCCGGCAATTGGCGGAATGAGGAACCTAGGATCGGAGACTCTCAACAGTGTGATAAAACTGGAAAGCCAGCCGACATAGATCGCTCCAAGAAGAGTGGTGCCGAGGTTTGCCGTGGGGTGCGGTCGCTTGCGAGTAAGTTCTACAAGCAGTCCGCAAATAACCAACAGGACAAGAAAGAGCGGTAGGTATGGGTCAAAAAGACTGCCCGCTCGCTTCCAAGCGGCAAGATTAAAGAAGATGCAGGCGGCATAGCCAAGCAGTGCCGTCGGCTCCGCGCCCTGACGGCGCACCGCTCCGTAAAGTTCACTTGCGCCGATGACAGAGAAAAACGTTACTCCTATAGCAAAAAGCAGACCATGGCCAATCGGCAAAAGCGCTACGATGGGATAGCAAACTGCACAAATCAGTCCTGTAGTTATTCGTCTCGCTAAAGATTTGCCGGTATTCGCTTCCGAAGGTTCGGCTACTGGAGTTATCGCCATTTGTCTGCACCGAAAGTCATGTCGTTTAGCATGGAAGGATCATTGGAAGTTTCGCGGTTTCCAATTCAAATTTCGCCGGCGTCGTACCCGCTACCTCCCCGTCAATCCACAAGCCCAAAGGAATTTTTGATGATATTTCCACGCTTTTCGCAACGAACATCTCCACTGACGGATGGTTAACATGCGCCCCTTTGATTACGTTGGGTAGCTGACGCAGAAGCTCAAATTTACTGATCTTGTGTACGAGGCACACATTGAGCAGCCCGTCGTCGATGAGCGCACCCGGCGCAATCAACATCCCACCGCCGGTCGTTGCAACATTCGATATCGAAATGAGCATGACGTCGAGAGTTCGATGTGCCTGGCCGTCAACAGTGATCATAATCTCTGTCGAACTAAAGCCGACCAGGGTCTGCAGCGCAGCCAAAATATAGGCGGGCATACCTCGCAAATATCGGATACCACGGTTCACGGTTGCGGCGGTATCGGCGATATATCCAACTCCAGCCGCTACCAGGAACCGGCGTATCGGCAGGTCATGCCCCGTGACCGTACCCACGTCAACAAACTTGCGCTGACCGTTAACCAGGACAGTACACATCTGCTCAATCGTACCAATAAGTCCCAGACATCTCGCAAAATCGTTTCCAGTTCCGCAGGCGATCAAGCCTAACGTTGGCTCCAGTGCAGGATTTGCGTTAATTACTGCATTTGTAACCTCATGCAATGTACCGTCCCCGCCTACCGCGACTACCGTCTGGCCGCCGGCGGCCAGAGCTTGTTCGGCAATTTGACGCGCATGTCCTCGTGCATTGGTCGTTGAGACAAGAAAATCCCTGCCGTGTCTAATAAGAGACTGCTCTATAGCCGGAAGTGATCTCGCTGCAGAGCCTCGGCCGGCCGTTGGATTGACGATCAAGTGGAGAACAGATTTTGACGTCGGCACAGTACAAGTATAGCATAGTGAGGAAGTGTACGAAAGGCGGCTCCCCGGCTAAGCGCCGAGACCGAGAAGCGCTAAATCTTCGTGTGCAGGCGGAGGACCCAACGACCTGAGCTGACGAAGCACTTCTTCACTCGTGAGTCCCGACTCTACCATTGCTTCCCGTACGAATTCCGACCTATCTTGCGCTACCAGAAGGTCTATAATTGAGAAGTCAAGGATCTCAGCCAGCAACGCCAGAGCGGGAATACGCTCACAGATTTCAGTTTCCAGCTTGGCCATGAGAAACCTGTGCGAAAGGTCGATTTCTTTATGCGCTCTTTCAAGCGGAGCGACAAGCACTTTGTACTCCGCAAGTTTATCTGCAAGATAAGTTGAAACAGCTTCTGACATACTGATGAAGTATAGTCTCGACATAGAACAAAGTCAAGGACATTTAATCGGATAAACGACATTTACGGAAGGGAAAATGAGTTTACGCTGTGAACTCTATAGGGATGGAAAGATTATTCGCGCCCTGGCGCATGACATACATTGCCGCAGACTCTCGTGATCCGAGCGCCCTCGAACAGCCGAAAATAAGGGGCTGCATATTCTGTGATAAGGTTGCTGAGGAAAACGACAAAGCGAACTTGATTGTCTTCCGCGGTTCGACCGCATTTACACTTATGAACCTCTATCCATACAACAACGGTCACCTGATGGTTGCGCCGTACGAACATACGGCGAATCTTTCCGATTTAACCGATGCCTGCTTACTCGAGATAATGCAGCTGGTCAAGAGATCAGAACAAGCTCTCTATGATGCTTATAAGCCGCAAGGATACAATATCGGCATGAATCTTGGGCAAATCGCCGGGGCGGGCATTGCAGACCACTTGCATATGCATGTGGTCCCGCGCTGGACGGGAGACACTAACTTTATGCCGGTTTTGGGCGATACAAAAGTTCTGCCGGATAGCCTGTCCGGCAGCTACGAAAAGATAACGAACGCATGGCGAAATACGTCGATAGGCTGATGTTCCATGACAACTGAACAGGTAAAACAGATCAAGTTCTTCGCATTCGAAGCGTTGAGAAGGGACGCGGGAGTGTGCATAGCTTGCGGACTCTGCCAAACCAGGACCAAGGTGGTTTTTGGTGTAGGCAACCCAAATAGTCCTCTCATGCTGATTGGAGAAGGCCCTGGAGCCAACGAAGACGCGACCGGCGAACCATTTGTCGGCCGGGCGGGAAAGCTTCTTGACCAGTGCCTCTACGAAGCAGGGATGAAGCGGCACCACATTTATATTACCAATATAGTCAAATGCCGCGCATCGGAGATTGAAAAGGGGCGAATAAAGAACAGAGCACCGACCCATGAAGAGATCGATACGTGCGTTCCACTTTGGCTCGAAAAACAGATCGAAATCATGCAGCCGCTGGTTATAGTGTGCATCGGCAGCCCGTCAGCGAGCACTGTTATTCAGAAGAACTTTCGAATTATGGCGGATCGCGGTAAATTCTTGGAAAGCAAATATTGTCGTAACACGATAGCCGCGCTGCATCCCGCGTTTATACTGCGCCAAGAAGGCGAACGGTACGTGTCGACAAGGCAAACTCTCATCGACGATCTTAAAGCGGCAAAAGACAAAGCAATTGCAGCTAGATCGGAGGCAAAGCTTACGCTGTTCTGATGAATTTTCCAAAAATTGCCGCAATCGATATCGATGGAACGCTGTTGACGCCAGAGAAGAATATTTCCAATGGTAATCGAGCAGGGATTGAGCGCTATATCGCGGCAGGAGGACTGGTTATCCTTGCCAGCGGGCGAATGTACCCCTCTATTCATGTCTACGCGGAACAACTCAACCTTCCTAAGAGCAACATAATTTTATCGTATAACGGCGCGGTGGCAAAGACTGTCGGTGGGCAAACGATGTATCTTAAGCCTGTGCCGGTAGAATATGGGGCTGAAGTCGTTGCCTACAGCAGTAAGAACCATCTACATTTGAACTACTATTTCGATGATTCGCTTTATGTCAGTGAACTGAACCAGTGGTCGGATCTTTATTTGAAACGTTCCGGGTCAAGCTCAATTCCCGTCGGAGACCTGTCAACTCTGACAAACTTTGCGCCGACGAAAATGATCATCATTGATCATGCGACGAAAATAGTGGAGTTAGAAGCTTACTTCAAAAATCGATACAAAGGAATCCTGCACGTTACGAAAACAGATGACGAGTACCTCGAGTTCATGGCGCTCGGAGTGGACAAGGGCAGCGGACTTGCCTGGGTTTCCCAAAAGCTCGGAGTCGACCAATCGGCTGTTTCCGCATTTGGCGACAGCTACAACGATGTAGAGATGATTCAGTGGGCCGCAAATGGCGTAGCCATGAGCAACGGAAGGCCGGCGGCGATTGTTGCGGCCACGATTGTTGCGGACAACACGACTTGGACTGGGGTTGGCGATACGCTTACCACATTTATTGAGACGTCAGATAATTACGGAGGTTAGAAAAATGCGAAAGAAAATTACTGTTATTGGAGCAGGCTTCGTCGGCTCTACATGTGCGCACTGGATTGCCGCTAAGGAATTGGCGGATGTGGTTCTCGTCGATATAGCTGAAGGATTGCCGCAAGGCAAGGCGTTGGACTTACTCGAAGCGGGCCCGATCGAAGGCTTCGACGTCAGCGTCGTCGGTACGAACGATTACGATGCCACAGCGAATTCAGATATTGTCATACTGACTTCAGGCGCTCCACGCAAACCAGGTATGAGCCGTGAAGACCTTGTGTCCATCAACGCTGAGATCACCGCGAGCAACATTATAAAAGTTGTTAAGACGTCGCCAAACGCAACGATCATTGTCGTCAACAACCCTATGGATACAATGGCTTATCTTGCATATAAGGTTTCCGGGCTGCCGCGTAACAAAGTAATCGGTCAGGGCGGGGTGCTTGATTCAGCTCGCTATCGTACTTTTATCGCGCTTGAAGCGGGAGTATCGGTCGAGGATGTTCAGGCCATGTTGATGGGTGGACACGGTGACGAGATGGTTCCGATGCCGCGATTTACGACTATCTCCGGCATACCGATCAGCGAATTCATTCCCCAGGATCGAATAAATGCGATTGTTGAGCGAGCGAAAAAAGGCGGTGGCGAAATTGTGGCTCTCCTCAAGACCGGCAGCGCCTACTACGCACCTTCGGCGGCGACTGTCCAGATGGCTGAAGCAATACTCAAAGATAAGAAGAGGGTTCTTCCTGCATCAGCATACTTGGATGGAGAATACGGCATCAAAGACGTGTTTTTCGGTGTACCTGTGGTGTTGGGTTCCAACGGAATAGAAAAGATTATTGAGCTACCTCTGACCCCCGAGGAACAGGCTGGCGTGGACAAATCGACGGCGTTGGTTCGAGACAGTATCGCGGCGTTGCCTGAAAAGTACAGATTGTAAGCTGTGCATGCCATAATATAAAGTATCATGAAGACTAGAGGGTCACAGTGTGGTTGATGGCAGCCAAAGTCTACTTGAGCGGCCTCAAGACCTCGAAGTGCAAGAGGGGCTCGAAAATCTGATTTCGGCGGCTCGTACCTACGATCCTGAGCTTGACTCGGGACTGCTAATACGTGCTTTCGATTTTGCCTGTAAAAATCACTCTATGCAAGTTCGTCGTAGCGGCGAACCTTACATTCTCCATCCTCTAGCGGTCGCGACTATTTTAACAGAGCTGCAGATGAACGACACCGTTCTTGCTGCAGCTCTTCTGCATGATGTTATCGAAGACTGCGGTGTCTCGGTCGACGATTTGGCTGCTGAGTTTGGGCCTGAAATAGCGCAATTAGTCGATGGTGTTACGAAGTTGAAGCTAGCCGACTTCGAGACCAGAACCGGTGACCTTGCTGCGACTGCAACACTTTCTCCCGCAGCATCCAAAAAGCATGGTGAAATCTCGCGATCTGCGGCTAATCTCCGCAAGATTCTCCTTGCTATGGCACGCGATCTTCGTGTGATGATAATCAAGCTAGCCGACCGCTTGCATAACATGAGGACATTGTCTGCCCTTCCTCCAGTTCGGCAGCAAAAAGTGGCGAAAGAGACCCAGCAGATCTTTGCGCCGCTTGCTCATCGTCTTGGAATTTGGCAGATCAAATGGCAGCTCGAAGACCTCGCATTCAAATATCTTCAACCGGAAGCCTACAGCGATTTGAGCGAGAGGCTCAATCGCACTCGCGAGCAGCGTGAGAGAGAGATCGCGCTGACGATCGATATGCTGAAAATTCGCCTGCAGGAGGTCAGCATACCGGCTGAGATCAATGGCCGTCCGAAGCATCTTTATTCCATCTACAATAAGATGTTGAAGAACAATGTCCCGTTCGGAGAAATCTTCGACCTAGTTGCCATAAGAATTATCGTCCCAACGCTCGCTGACTGTTATTATGCGCTTGGGATAGTTCACGACCTGTGGCTACCAATTCAAAATCAATTCGACGATTATATCGCGAAGCCCAAATCAAACGGCTATCAGTCTCTGCACACCAAAGTCGTCGGCCCGACCGGCGAACCGCTCGAAATTCAGATCCGAACGCGAGAGATGCACAGCCTTGCCGACTTCGGTATAGCGGCTCACTGGCAGTACAAGGAAGGCAAGACCAAAGACAAGCTGTTTGACCGTAAGATGACTCTTCTAAGGCAACAGTTGTTTGACTGGCAGTCGGACAACAAAGATGCCGGCGAGTTTTTACGCAGCGTGGTTGACGATCTCTTCACGGATCAGGTTTTCGTCTTTACTCCCAAAGGTGATGTTCTCGATTTTCCTGCCGGGGCTACCCCTGTAGATGTAGCCTATCGCATACACTCAGACCTTGGGCAGCGCTGTGTGGGCGCCAAAGTAAATGGCAAGATCGTTCCGCTGACATTTACTTTCAGCAATGGCGACATTGTAGACATCATTTCTCGCCCAAATGCGAACCCATCGCTCGATTGGTTGACGTTCGCGAAGACTTCGCATGCGCGTTCAAAGATCAAGCACTATTTCCGCAAGCAGCGTTTCGCACAGAATGTTGCCCGTGGACGTGAAATGCTGCAAAAGGAAATCGAACGGCTTCGTCTCGATTTTCACGGGTTGATGGCGAATGAAGCGTTGAGTCGTGTTCGAGAGACAAGTTGGAACAACTTCCACACTGACGAAGACCTCCTGGCTGCAATCGGCTACGGTGATGCTGCGGTAGGAGCGGTGGTACAGAAACTGCGCGCGCTGCAGCCGGACAAGCCCAAAGAAAATCCGTTTGCGGCGATCCTTGGGCGGAAACCGACGAAAACTCCAAAGCTGCAGATAGGCGGCGACCTGGAAGATATCGCAATCGTCCGAGCCAAGTGTTGCGCGCCGGTCCCTGGTGACGATGTGATCGGCTATATGACGCGGGGCAAAGGAATCGCGTTGCACCGACAGGGTTGCCAAAATGTGTTACATTATCAGCATACCGAGGCCAATCGGCTGGTGGAAATTGATTGGAAGCCAAAATCGTCCGGCGATAAACCCGACTACTACCTGACCGATATTAAGATGGAACTGCTTGACCGAGTAGGATTACTGGAAGATGTCGCGAAACTTTTTTCAGAAGTCCACACCAACATTCAGGCGATTCGCACTAGATCGAACCTAACAACACGAACTGCTGTGATGCAGATTTCGTTCGATGCCCTCGATACCAACCATGTTGCGGAGACGATGACCCGACTTAGCCGTCTGGCCGATGTCCTGGACATTCACCGTGTAGGTCCAAACGAAGAGCCTGTAGAGTAACTCGTTTCCTCATGGTGAAAGCACTTCTGCTCAATTCATACTGCAGTTACTCATTCGTTTATTTCGCCGTCGAACACCAGGACCGAAGGCCCTGTCATCCAGATCGTATCGCTCCAGACCACTGAAAGTTCTCCGCCTTTTGATGTGATCATAATTGGTTCGTTGCGTTTTGCCCGTCCGGTGACAACAGCCGCTACAGCCGCAGCGCATGCCCCTGTACCACATCCTAGTGTCTCTCCCGCACCGCGTTCCCAGATCCGAACCGCAAACCTGGCATCTTCAATTTGATGTGTCCAGAGAACACTTGTACGTTCAGGAAAGATTGGGTCATTCTCAAACGGTGGACTGAACTTAAAGAAATTTAAATCATCGACGGGCTCATCGACAAAGACGACCGTGTGGGTGCTTCCTGTATTCAATGCGGTCGATCGTAAAATCTTCCCGAGGATATTGATCGGCTGGTTTATAAACTCTCGCTGGATATTGGTGACTATCGGTATCTCGGACGGTACGAAACGTGGGACACCCATATCGATCCGGACGACGGCGCGGTTGCTGACGACGGATATCAACTCGCATTGTCGCGGGCCGTCTTTAGTAGCTGCGAGAAATTTACCGGGCTTGACAATGTTGTGGTGATACGCCCAGAGCGCGGCGCAACGCAGCCCGTTTCCGCACATGTCTTCACTACCATCGGGGTTGAACATTTGAAAAGAGATGTCGGCATCTCCGGTAGTTTCACCGATCACCAACAATCCGTCGGCGCCAACCGAAAATTTACGTCGGCACAGGTCGAGCGCAAGCTCCGGCAGAACGCGAGCACAAACATCTTTTGCGGCAATAACCACAAAGTCATTGCCGACACCCTGCATTTTGGCGAACCGCATCAGGCCTCCGGATATGAACCAAGCACCTGGACGAAAAGGCTTTCCTGTTTTAAAGTACTGATGCCCGACTGAACGTGCCACTCCCTCTGATGTCCTTGCATGTCAATAAACTGGACATACTCCCAAGGGGTATGTTTGGAAGGGCGCGACGTAATTAATGTCAGGTTGACATCCGCATCCTCAAATGCCCGCAACGCCCGTGCTAAAGCACCAGGCTCGTTCTTTACAGCAAATAATATAGATGTCTTGTCGCGTCCGGTTTGTGGCGGATCATCGTGACCAACAACGAGAAATCTAGTGGCATTTCGCGGGTCATCTTCGATATGCGCAGCAAGCAAAGGTACGCCATATATCTCGGACGCAAGAGAAGGCGCGATCGCAGCCCCTTCGGGATCGGCTCCGGCACGTTCGACTGAACGAGATGTCGGCATAACTTCGATGTACTCAACATTGGGCAAGTTCTGATCAAGCCATTGGCGCGACTGCGCGTGTGGCTGCGGACCGGTGTAAAGTCGCTTTATCGATTTTAGATCTGGTGCGAGTGAGAGCAGATTTTGTGTAATTTGTACATAGACTTCGGCACAGACGCGCAGGGTGGTTGATTGAAGAGTGTCAAGTGTGTAGGTGACGATACCCTCAGTACTGTTTTCCACAGGGATGACGCCGAAATCAGCGCGGTCGTGTTCGACTGCCGAAAATACGTCCATGATTGAAGTTGAAGGGAGAAATTCGGAACTTGAGCCGAACTTTGTTGCGGCGGCAATATGAGTAAATGTGCCTGCCGGGCCCCAGTAAGCCACGGTCAGCTTTCGCTGCAATGCACGTGACGACGATAAAATCTCTCGATAGACGGCATCCAGCGCCGGTATTGGAAGGGTCGCACTAGTCTGCGCAAGCTTGGCGTGAAGCCCTTCGAAGACTTGTCTTTCACGCTCCGGCGCAAACCAGCGAGTTTCAGGTGCGTTCGACTTCCAAGCCCTAACGTGCAGGGACAATTCTGATCGTCTATTCAGCAGTTCCACGATACGGCTGTCAACTTCATCGATTAAACCGCGAATCTCGTCAAGCGTGGGAATTTTCTCGGCGGCGCCGGTATCCTCAATAGCCATGAGCGAAAGTATACCCCCACTTTGGATCGGTTCAGGCGTAGATTTCATTTGGCGCTAGGTGCTACAATGACTTATCCCTTAAAGGATGAGGTAGCATTGTCGCTTGGCAGATATGTTTTCGCCGGAAGAATTTGAAAAGACCCGGCAACTCCTGGAGTTGTTTGGAAGTAACAAACTCTCGGAGCTCATTGTTTCCGAAAACGGCGGTTTCACCGTGGCGATCGTCGCCGAGCCGGAAGAAGCTGCAACGGATCACCGAAGTTTACCGCCGCCGCCGACACGACCGGCACCTCCACAGGCTCAGAGCAAACCTGCCGTGTCTGCTGCCAAGTCGAGTCTGAAATCGCTTAACTCGCCGATGGTCGGTATCTTTTATGCAGCCGGCGCACCGGGAGACCCGCCCTTCGTTAACGTTGTGGACGTGGTCATGGTCGGGCAGACGATCGGTCTGATAGAAGCCATGAAAGTGTTTAGTGAGATACCTGCCGAGGCGTCTGGACGAGTTGTCGAAATCGTTGCGGCGTCGGGTGTGCTCGTACAACAGTCGGAACCTCTATTCCGTATCGAACCGGTTTAATTTTAAGCCATGTCACCTATCCAGAAAATCAACGTGGGCATCATTGGCCTCGGTGTCG
>PLAD01000037.1 GCA_003134215.1 Armatimonadota bacterium | reverse complement strand
TGCTCGATTTCTCGCGCATCGAGGCGGGCCGCGCGCGAGCTACCTTCCAGCCGACCGATCTTGCCGCGCTGACAACTGAGCTTGCCAGCAATTTTCGTTCTGCTTGCCAGCGTGCGGGACTAAAGCTCGTCGTCGATTGCCCGCCTCTGCGCCAGCCTCTATATATAGACACCGGCATGTGGGAGAAAATCGTCCTGAACCTTGTTTCCAACGCCTTCAAATTTACCTTCGAAGGCGAGATCGCAATACATTTGCGCGAAGTGGACGGCGAGGCCCAAGTGTCGGTTAGCGACACGGGAGTCGGCGTACCAAAAAATGAGCTACCTCGGCTCTTCGAGCGCTTTCACCGTATCGCCGGGCAGAAAAGCCGCTCATACGAAGGTAGCGGGATTGGTCTCGCGTTGGTCCAGGAACTGGTAAAGCTTCACGGCGGCGCCATTCTTGTCAAAAGCGAGATCGGGCGAGGTACGACCTTTACGATCCGTGTTCCTTTTGGAACAGCTCATCTTGAGAAGGATCGCATCGACCCGGAGAAGCGCCTCTCGTCCACGGGTATCCGCGCTGACGCTTATGTCGAGGAAGCGCTGCACTGGCTCGGCGACGAGCCTGCGCCCCTCGACGTGATGCCAGCCGAAACCCATGCGTCGGCCGACATGCCGCTGCTGCGCGAGGGAACGCGGATTCTCCTTGCCGATGACAATGCCGATATGCGCGGCTACGTCCGGCGGTTGCTCGGCGCTCGTTGCGTAGTGGAGACAGTCGCGGACGGCCAGAAGGCGCTTGAGGCCATTCAGGCACGAACCCCCGACCTTGTTCTCACCGACGTGATGATGCCCAATCTTGACGGTTTTGGGTTATTGAAGGCAATACGCGCGAATCCGAATTGGCGCGACCTCCCGGTCCTCATGCTTTCTGCGCGTGCCGGAGAGGAAAGCCGGGTTGAAGGGCTTGAGGCTGGCGCTGACGACTATCTGGTGAAGCCTTTCTCGGCGCGGGAACTGGTGGCACGTGTGAGTTCCCTGCTGGCATTGACGCGAGTCAGACACGAGGCCATGAATGCGGTGCGTGAGAGCGAAAAGCGCATGCGCTCTCTCTTTCAGCAGGCACCGGGCTTCACCTGCATATTGAGCGGACCGAAGCACGTATTCGAATTTACGAATGATTCCTATATTCGATTAGTGGGTAACCGCGACCTGATAGGCAAGGCAGTGCGCGACGCGGTGCCCGACGCCGAAGGTCAAGGCTATTTCGAGCTGTTGGACGAATGCTATCGGACGGGGAAGCCGTTCACGGGACTTGAAACGCCGCTCAAACTGCGCCGCACGCCGGATGGCCCGCTGGTCGATCTGCTCATCGATTTCATCTACCAGCCGATCACCGACGCGGCTGGTGAGGTGGTTGGTATTTTTGTCGACGGTTTTGACGTCACGGACCGCGCCTCGGCGCAAGCTGCTTTGCGGGACAGCGAAGCCCGCTATCGCACTCTCTTTGAGTCTATTGACGAGGGTTTTTGCATCATAGAGGCGATCCCGCCCGAAAACGGCAAGCCGGGAGACTACCGGTATATCGCAGCCAATCCCGCTTTGAAGGTGCAAAGCGGCGTGACTGTGAACGTAGGCAAGGATACGATCAGGGGCCTGCTCTCGACAGAAGCACAAGCCTGGATCGACGTTTTCGACGAGATCATCCGGACGGGCGAGCCCGTCCGGGGTGAGCGCGGACTTCTTACTCAAGGACGGGTGCTCGATCTTTATTCATTCTTGCTTCATGACGAGACGAAACGCCGTATAGGCGTTATCTTCACCGACGTTACCGAGCGCAAACGCGCGCAGGCGGAACTACTGCGTGCTAATCAGGACCTTGAACAGTTCGCCTATTCTGCAAGCCACGACCTCCAGGAACCGTTGCGCAGCGTCAAAATTTATAGCGAACTGCTTGACCAGCGTTATGGCGACAAGCTGGACGGGGAAGCCGGTGCTTTCCTCAAGTTCGTGACGTCCGGTGCAAGCCGCATGGAAATGCTTGTCCGCGACCTCCTCGCCTATACCCAGGCCGGCCAGCTCGACGGGCCGGCAGAGCCGGTAGAAGCCGGAGAAGCTCTCAGCAGTGCGCTCGCTAATCTGACGGGCTCCATACGGGAGAGTGGGGCGATCATTACGTCTGAGCCGTTGCCGTCTCTGCGCGTTCACGCCACACAGCTTCAACAGCTCTTTCAAAACCTTATAGGTAATGCCATCAAATATCGCCGTCCGGAAACTACGCCTGTCATAGGTGTATCGGTACGGCGCGATGGGAACAGTTGGGAATTTTCTGTCAGCGACAACGGCCTCGGCATCGAGGCGGAGTATAAGGAGCGCATCTTTGGCCTGTTTAAACGACTACACACGGGTGACGAGTATTCCGGCACCGGCATTGGTTTGGCCATCTGTCAACGGATCGTGGAAAGATATCAGGGGCGCATCTGGGTCGAATCCGAACCCGGAAAAGGATCAATCTTCCGCTTCACTCTCGCCGTCTGACGCGACGGCCAAAAACCGGTATCAGATCCTGGTCGTGGAGGACAGCAAGGCTGATTTGTTCTTGATCAAGGAGGCCATCGCGGCCGCCCAGATCGACGCTTCGCTACATATCGTCCATAACGGTGAGCAGGCGGTGCAGTTTTTTGATAAAGCGAGCGCTGGCACCGCGCCATGTCCCGACCTTGTCTTGCTCGACCTTACCTTCCCAAGAAGGACGGCACGGAGGTGCTTCGCTACATGCGAGACAACTACACTTGCCGGAACGCCCTTGTGATAGTCGTGAGTTCTTCTGACTCAGGAAGTGATCGAGAGGCGGTAAAGGCATTGGGATTTAACGAATATTTTCGCAAGCCTTCCGCATACGCCGAGTTCATGAAACTTGGGCCGATTATCAAAGACCTGCTTATCAGTGCCATCACCCCCAAGGAATGACGGGGGCAGGTGTCACTTTTCTATATCAGGTGTGAGCGGAACTTTCGATCCCCAGGGCAGCAAGTGTAGAATCAAATAATTTGTTGCAACTTTATAGACCCAAGCACTATCGGGTTTAGAAAGGAAGACGAAATTGGCTACCGGAGCGAACAAATCTACTTCGCCGGACGCTTTAGCGATGGCGCAGACCAGAATTTCGGATTTGGAGGAGCAGTA
>PLAD01000163.1 GCA_003134215.1 Armatimonadota bacterium | reverse complement strand
TACTGAGAGAGTCTGCGACCGAAGTATAGCTGGAACTTGATTCAGTCATGATCTGAGAATTAGATATAGTCAGAGTGAAAGATTGTACCAGGCAACCTTTGTTTTGTCAAAATGTTGATTCCAATAAATTTCCAATCAGCGGCGGGCTAATGTCCAACGCTTTGGCCGTGACTTTTCACCTTGCTTGGACTGTTCGATAAAAGCGAAAGATCACTTTTGTACTTTTGCCTGGTATACCGTAGATGAACGATGTTTTTTTGTGCTATCGCTAGTATTGCTGGACTTCTACTTGAAAGGTTTTACCATGAAGTACTTTTTGAAAAGCGGCTGCGCAGCCGTGGTTGGGTTGATTTGCGCTCTGGGCTTCGGGCAGTGTTCAGCTGTGCGGGCAGATGCAAGCGGGCCTTACACGATTACTTATAAGTTCACGCCGGGTGCTGTCCATAAGTACTCGATGACTATGGACATGACGAGTCAGATGGCGACTGCGACGACAGCAAAGCCGATGAATATTCATTTCGAAATGACGGAAGCACAGACAATTCAGAGTGTCCGGCCGAGCGACGGTGCGGCGACTGCGACTGTCGATATGGCGACGACGGCGGCTTTGATGAACGGCCAGCCGCTGCCGGCGACGATGCTCGCAAAGATGGCACCTCCGCAAATAACGCAGGTACTCCTCCCGAACGGCCAAATCGTTTCTACGACAATAGCGGGAGGACAGGCGGCAGGCAGCCCGATGACTGACCCGAACTCGTTCGGAACGTTGTCTTTGCTCCCGTCCACCCCGGTTTCCGTAGGAGATTCCTGGACCGGCAGCATTCCGATGACCAAGATCGGGTTGAACGTCGTCTGCCATATGACTCTCAAGTCGGTTCAAACAGTCGACGGAGACAGTGTCGCGCAGATCGAAACCACGTTCACGTCATCGCCGACGNNCCGGCAACAGCGGATATTAACACAAACATGACGGGAGACACGCTAACCAATTTCGACATCGACTCCGGCACGGTTAAGAGCTCAGTCGGGACAATGGGGATGGCGATGTCGCCGCAGGCCAATGTTGAGGGCGCGGCGGCAGTCCCTCATTTTAAGATGAATATGAAAATGCAAATGTACCTTCTGCCGTGATTGTGATTTTTCGGCGGCGGGTATGTTGATTTTGCCGAACGAACTAAGCGCAGAGTTAGCCCCAAAATCACGGACGTTCGGCTATGAAAGGTTATTCATATGCCGCACGTCTCCCGCCGTCCGGGCATGGGTTCTATTGTCCACAGTTCAGGCGCGACTTTCCGAGTTTGGGCGCCTTTTGCTTCACGAGCCGCAGTAGTCGGCTCGTTCAACAACTGGTCGGCCCGAGATCAAGATCAGCTTTCAGCCGAGGGTAACGGCTTCTGGTCGGCCGATATTGCCGATGCCAAAGCCGACGACGAGTATCGCTACGAGTTCGAAAACGGATCGACCTTTACGCGGATTGACCCATATGCGCAGGCGGTGTCCAGTTCTTCCGGCAACAGTATCATCTACGATTCCAGCGCCTACGCCTGGAAATCCAAATTCATCCCCCCCAGTGCGAACGAGTTAGTCATCTACGAGCTGCACGTCGGAACATTCAATGCGCCGAAGACGAGCAGAAAAAGGCGACGCCACGGAACGTTCGCTGAGGCCGAAGCTAAATTGGATTATCTCGTGGATCTGGGAGTCAATGCAATCGAGGTGCTGCCGATTCACGAATTCCCCGGCGATTTAAGCTGGGGTTATAATCCGGCCCACCTCTTCGCGGTCGAAAGCGCTTATGGCGGACCTGATGCGTTCAAATCGCTGATAGATTCAGCGCACAGCAAGGGAATCGCCGTTATCCTCGATGTGGTGTACAACCACCTCGGCCCGGACGACTGCGGGGTTTGGCAGTTCGACGGTTGGTCGGAAAACGGCATGGGCGGGATCTACTTTTTCCAAGACGAACGCAGCGAAACGCCGTGGACGAAGAGCGGTCGCCCGGATTACGGGCGTGACGAAGTGCGTCAGTACATTCGTGACAATGCCCTGATGTGGCTAAAGGAGTATCGTATCGACGGACTCCGGTTCGACTCAGTCTCCCACATACGCAACATTGTCGGCGCGAACGACTCTCCATCAGACGATATACCAGAGGGGTGGTCGCTTCTGAAATGGGTCGTCGAGGAAGCGAATAGGCTTCACCCGAAGAAGTACACGATCGCGGAAGACCTCAACGGCAATGAAATCATCACTGACCCTCAGTCGGCAAACGGCCTCGGGTTCGACACGCAGTGGGACAAGGCATTTGCCGATACCGTGCGCGGAGCGCTGATTGCAATCGAGGATGAAAGCCGAGACGTGCCGGCATTGCAAACGGCGATTGAACGGTGTTTCTCCGGCAACGCTTTCGCGCGAGTTATCTATACGGAGTCTCACGACGAGGCCGACAAGGACGGCGGTCGTGTGCCGAAGGATATAGCTCCGAAGCGCGCTGCGAGCGAAAGCGCCTGCAGAAGAGCGATTCTGGGAGCAGCGCTTACCCTGACTGCGCCGGGCATACCAATGCTGCTGCAGGGGCAGGAAATTCTTGAGCGCGACTACTTCGATGCCGGTCGGCCGATCGATTGGAGTCTCCAAGAAAAGAATGCCGGCGTCTTGCAAGCTTTCCGGGATTTAATCGCTTTGCGCACGAATGCCGGAGGCGCAACGCGAGGCCTTACCGGGCAGCAGACATCAATTCTCCATCTTAACAATGACAGCAAGGTGATCGCCTACCTTCGCTCGGACCGAGGAGGAAAGAACGATGACGTGGTAGTAGCAGCGAACTTCAAAAACGAGAGTTATTCGGAGTATGAGATCGACGTCCCTGCATCCGGGCTCTGGCATGTACGGTTCAACAGCAACAACAAGCAATACGCCGAAGGTTTTGGAGATTCGGCAGTGAAGCGGTATAAGGCTGCGACTCGATCCGACGGCAGCAAATCTTACACGATAAAACTTGAACTTGGACCTTACTCGTTAGTTATTTTGTCACAGGGCGGTTAGCGGCGGTAGAATGTACAACTAAACCTCCTTTCGAAAATCAGGCAGTCACTCGTTAAATAATCCATATGAGCTTACCAAGACCTTTCAGAGGAATTCCGGCGGCCGCCGCCCTTGTACTCTGTTGTACTTCACTTACACTAACGCCTTCAAATGCGGACGTCAGCCCTGCCGTTGTCGCACCGCCTACAGTGACAGCCCCGCCCGCGACGCAAGCTGTGACAGTTGATCCGGGCAGATTGACGATTCCACCTGACAGCCCCCTGCCGGCCATCCACTATCCGCGCATAACCGGGGCGACACCTGGCCGATGGTTCTTATTCATTATCCCAGCCAGTGGACAGGCGCCTTTGACGTATAGCGCTGTTGGCCTGCCCCCGGGTCTGACGTTGAACTCGCATACAGGAGTTATCACCGGCTCGCTTAAATCGGCAGGCAGAACAAAAGCAGCAATTACAGTAAAGAACTCTCTTGGAGTCGACCAAAGTGTTCTGACAATTGTCGGCGGCGATCATGTACTGGCGCAAACACCGCCAATGGGCTGGAACTCTTGGAACGTCTGGGCAGCGAATGTAGACGAGAATAAAGTTGAAGCAGCGGCCGACGTTATCTCATCCACTGGATTGACACAGCATGGTTACGAATATGTGAATATCGACGACACCTGGGAGGCTGGTCGGGATGCATCAGGCAATATCCAGCCAAATGCCAAGTTCCCGGATATGAAAGCGCTCACCGACTACGTCCATTCAAAAGGCTTGAAGGTGGGGATCTACTCTTCTCCCGGCCCAAAAACCTGCGCGGAGTACACAGCAAGCTATCAACATGAATCTCAGGACGCCGCTTCGTACGCGCAATGGGGGTTTGACTACCTCAAATACGACTGGTGCACGTATCGCCTCGTTGCTCCGGCGCATCCAACATTGGCAGATTATCAAAAGCCGTATGTGGTCATGCGCGAAGCACTGGACGCAACCAATCGAGACATTGTTTACAGCCTTTGCCAATATGGCATGGGCGATGTCTGGAACTGGGGAGCCGATCCAGAGATAAAGGGCAACTCCTGGCGCACCCATACCGACATCGATGACGTATGGGTTGAAAACGAATGGGGTGGTCGCGGTCTTTATGCGATTATCGAATCGATGATCGGCTTATCATCCCATGCCGGCCCGGGTCATTGGAACGACCCAGACATGCTGATGGTGGGATATGTGGGCTTCGGAAATCCCCATCCGTCGCGACTGACGCCAAACGAGCAGATCACCCATATCTCAATGTGGTGCATGTTCTCGTCGCCCCTACTGATCGGCTGCGACCTCACCCGTCTAGACCCGTTTACCCGCGCCCTTCTAACCAACGATGAAGCAATCGCCATCGATCAAGATGAACTTGGCATTCCGGCGCAGCTCTATACAACCACTCCAGGCAACGGCGAGATTTGGGTAAGGCCGCTTTCCGATGGATCTCAGGCAGTTGCTCTGTTCAATCCTTCCCTCGCAACATTATCTATGACAGTGACCTGGAGCGAACTTGGCCTTTCCGGCAATCAAAACGTTCGCGACCTCTGGCTGCATCAGACACTGGGCCTGTGCAACGGCAGCTATTCGGTGGATGTTCCATCGCATGGCACCGTGCTTCTCAAGATCAGTCCTGCGAAAAAAGTCGGTTAAGTGCGCACAGTAATCGACCTTGGGGCCGGCCCATCTGGTCCGGCTCCGGGTTCGGCGACATGTCCGCGGTGACAATCGCTATAATTACTATATGGTCAGATATCGCAGACACATTTCGCTGGTATTAGCCCCTCTTTTACTATGCTTCATCGTGAGCGTCTCAGCAAACCGTCTGTATGCACAGGGCGGGGCGTGGATCGAGTCGGAGTTGCCGGCATCGATAACGCCCGATACGACTAAAACGTCGATAGACGATGACGGCAGACCGCAGTATTTGTCCGCCGGCAAATGGCTGAAAGTTAGTATTGCAGCCGATGACGTCGACAAAGACGTGCCAAGCGACGGCATCGTCGTCACCTACAATTTTTCGGTCACATCCGCAGGCAGTTACGAGATTTGGAACCGTATCGGTTACGAGGCGGTCCGCTCCGATTTCGACTGGCGGATCGACGGCGGCGCATGGTCGACAGTTAGATCGACCGATCCGACCGCCGATTTGGTCGAACTACAGACGTGGAACCCTCTTGCCTGGATCGACATGGGAACTCAAGCAATGGCAGCCGGAAGCCACTCGATTCAGATACGGATACAAAAGCAGTTCGATTCGAAAGGTCAGACCGCGAGACTGCTCTACGCATCGGATGTGATCGGCATTGAGCCGCCTGGCTTCCGTCCGAACGACCAGTATGCGCCAACGGACAATAGCTGGCAGACCGACCAGGATCGTGCCGCGGCGGCGAATGTGTTTGCGATTCCGGCGCACGCTGGATCAGGACAACAGTCGTTCAAGTTGGACGGCATCTGGCAGATCGCCAGAGACGACGAGACGACAGTGTCAGACCCGGCCGGCGCAATTGTGACAACGCCGACTTCTGACAGCTTATACTGGAAATCGATTGCTGTGCCAGGTGATCGTGACAGTGAAGTTCCAGAATGGCTTTATGCACACCGGTACTGGCTGAGGACCAGTATTTCTGTACCAGCGCAGAGCGCAGGCAATTCTTACTTCCTCCATTTTCCGTCCATTAACATGATCGCAACGGTGTTCGTCAACGGCGTCAACTGTGGTGACTGCGATACCCCGTTTGCATCCTGGGACTGCGATATAACGAAAGCAGTGAAGCCGGGAGAGGTCAATAGGGTTTGGGTGGGAATTAAGGACTGGTACTACGCCCTGCCCGATTACGGTGCAAAAGACGGCGGCCATATCCAGTATATTCCTACAGATTGGGTAACCAAGTTCGGCCCAGCCAACTTCACTTTTCCGGTCTGGAACCACCAGGAAAGCGGCATACTTCAATCACCTTCGTTCGTAGTCGCTGGCGGAGTATGCACCACAGATGTTTTTGTGAAATCGTCGGTCAGCAGCGGATCGCTCGGGCTAGAAATAACGCTGAAGAACACATCGGACTCGGATAAGACGGTAGTTGTCAACAACGACGTCTTCCCATTGTCGGGTAGTCCGTCCGTGAAGTCGTTCTCTCCGGCGACCGTGAAGGTACCTGCGAGACAGACGATCAGTACGACTGTCAGCGAACCGTTTCCAAACGCGAAGCATTGGTGGCCCGATTCACCAGTGCAGTACAACGTGGTGACAAGTCTTTCAGTGAATAGCCAGGTCATCGACGAGCGTACAACCAAGTTCGGTTACCGCGAGTGGTCGTGGGACGGCGGGCAATTCAAGCTAAATGGAGTCCCGTGGCATGGACGGGCCGATCTTGTCGATTACGGACAGGCGAACGAAGCCGCGGTCGCAGATTGGCACACTCACGGGCAGACGATGGGGCGGATGTGGGGAGAGGATTCCTTTAGCGGACTCTCGCCGCAGGATGCACTCGATTTCTACGATTCGCACGGGATCGTCATCCGTCGCACCGGTATATTCGACGGCGAAGCAGCGCGGTATCAGCTTACCGACGGCGACCACGTGCGGTCAGAGCTGTTCGGTCATTGGAAGGACCAACTGCTCGCCTGGGCGAAAGGCCAGCGCAACCATCCGTCGATTTTTATCTGGTCCATCGAAAATGAGATTGCATTCATCAACGCCAAAGTGACCGGCGTGTCGGCAGTCGTCGACCCGGCGGAGCGGTCGGTCGCGTCCGCTCTGTCTCAAGTCGACCCGACTCGCCCGGTAATGACCGATGGCGGGAACGCACTTCTCGACGAGAGCATGCCGGTCTACGGAGGACACTACCTTGAGCCAGACTTCAGCACACTTCCGGAAGGCGCTTATGATTTCTCTGGATTTTCGCATCGACAGATATGGCCGATCACCGAATCGAAGCCGATCCTGCTGGGCGAAGCATTTTTCGCTCACGGAGATCAGCCGGCGGATTTCGCTGCAGTCGCCGGCGAATCGGCATTCCTTGGTAGAGCAGAGGCGAGACCTGCTGTCGGATTAACGGCAAAAATGCTGTCGGAAGGCTACCGCTGGAATGGCATCAACTTCCAATTTTGGATGGGCGGCGACTCGGATACCTACTACAACTCCTGGCAGCCGGTCGCTGCCCTTTGCCGCCAGTGGGACTGGACATTCGGCGGCGGCAGTCATATAGAACGGACGCTGCGCATCTTCAACGACGGGCACGACAAATCTCCGATCACCTTGAAGTGGAAGCTATCCGTCGGCACGGACCCGCTATCGTCTTTTTCACACACTTACATTGTCGACGCAGGTGGAAGCGTCACTGTGCCCGTAGTGTTGGACTTGCCTCAGGTCGCCATTCGCAAAGAAGGTACGTGGATTCTTCGGCTACAAAGAAGCGGTCACACCGTCTTCACCGATGCAAAACCACTTTCGATTCTGCCTCCGACGGCGTTTGGGACTCGTCCAGCGAGTGACCAACTATCGGTTTATGATCCTTCCGGAGCTGTGCAGAACTTTCTCAACCAGAGTCATATTGAATACAAGAGCCTCCAATCTCTTAACACTGCTTCCTTGCTGTCTAAGGAGCTGGTAATCGGGAAGGATGCGCTAACAGCGGACGAGGCCGGAAGCAGCCTGTTGAGCGCATACGCGGCCTCAGGCCATTCGGTTATCGTCCTCGATCAAACTCACCCACTCATACATCAGGGGCTTCCCTCACAACTCGACCTAACAAGCGACCGAGGGAATATCGGATTCATTGAGGACCAACAAAGTCCGATCTTCGCCGGTTTGGACGATCGAGATTTCTTTACCTGGCCGGCGGACGGCGAGCTTTATCGTAACGCTTATGTCCAATCGGCGACGTCGGGCACGAGTCTTGTGGAATGCGGGAGCCGCCTCAATGATAGTGCGCTCTTTGAAATTAAGCCGGGCTCCGGGCTGATGCTGCTTTGCCAAATAGAGATCGGAACAAAGCTCTCCGTCGCACCTGTCGCCGGGCAGCTTCTCGCCAATCTGATAACCTACGGACTGGATTATAAAAAGAGTTTTCGTAACACCACTGTTGTCACCGACAGTACGGCGCTCAAGGCAGCCCTCGATGCGGTTCATTTGCAATATGCCAATGCGGCAGACCCTCTGACGGCACTCGGGGCTCCGGGTTCCGTGACAATAGTCGACGCGTCTCCGACCAATCTTGCCACGCTGGCAACGAACAGAGCAAACGTGAGTCAGTTCACCAGCAGCGGCGGCTGGATTGTTTTAAACAACTTGACGCCTGCTGGAATCTCGTCTTTTGATAAGTTGGTTGGAGTCGACCACTTGATCAGACCGTTCCGACAGGAGAAGGTAACGTTCAGCCGTCCACGGGACCCGCTTACTCAGGGGCTGTCTCCTGCAGATATAGTGATGGGCAGCGGAAAGAACATCTTCAATTGGGAAGCCGGCGAATATCCGGACAGCGACGAGTTTTCATACGTCGTGGACACTGACGATATCGCCCCCTTCTGTACATCGTCATTCTTCGGCTGGGGAAATATCACGAACGGGTTCAGCATGGCCGACGGATTCTGGCCCTTGATTATTAACTTTCCAATCGACCCCGCCGCTAAGTCGTTCGACATTCCGATCAAGCTGCCACAGGAGGAAACTATTATCGGGTTCACGTTCGTGGGAGACAACAACTACTGGCCTCAAACCAAGCTTAACCTGAACTTCGGCGGTTCCGATAACCTGTCGTTAACGTACGACCATGGAGATACCAGCGCTCCAGCCGAACCGGAGAGCTATGTCATATCGCCGCCGCGAAAGGTTTCGTCTTTGACAGTTCAGATCACTGGATGGGACCGACTTCCAAATGTCGCGCCGACAATCGGGGTCGATAATATCTACCTGATGGTTAAGCGGCCGAACGACTTCAACCGACGGGTCCATCCCATTCTTAATGTTGGTGCGCTGGTCGACTACCCAAACGGCAAAGGCGGAATCGTCCTCTGCAATATAAAATTCAAAGACCCATCAAGCGAATCGAACCCGGAGAATGCTGAAAAGAAACAAACCATTCTGGCCGCTATCTTAAAAAACCTGGACTGCCAATTCAGCGAGGAAAAGTAATAATCGCCTGCGCGGGAAATCCCGCTAAGTCTTCTATCAATGATTCATGGTCCGCGAGCAAATATATTGGAGACAATGGGCGTTGCTGAATTCAGGCCGTAAGCACTGGGAACACAGAGGCCTGAAGAGTTTGTGCTACGGATCTGACGTTTCTTTCGCAGTCGGCTTTGATTGAGGCGCCGACGCTTGGGGCGGTAGTGTCGTGTAGGTTGGTTTCTCCGTATTGGTCGGCGTATGCCGCAGGGACTTCGTCGGGCAGTTGGACACCTGCGAGTTGCGCCTGTAGGAGTGTCCAAAGCCGGGCGACTGTCTTCAGGTTGTAGCCCCCGCCGCCGAGCGCGACTATTGGCAGTCCATACCCGATCACCTCTTGAACCATATGCAGCCAGCCACGACTGGTCAAAGCGAGGTGCGCCAGGGGATCGTCAAAATGGCCGTCCGCCCCAACCTGCAAAACCACGACAGTCGGCTTGAAAGCCTTAATGGTTGGATTGACGATCTCACGGAATGCGAATGCGTATTCTTCGTCACTGCTTCCGGCGAGCATTGGCACGTTAACGTTGAAGCCTGTCCCGGCTCCGTCTCCGATCTCGTCCACATATCCCGTCAACCGCGGAAAAAGAGTAACCGGGGTTTCATGGAGGGAAATTGTGAGAACTGAGGGATCGGAATAAAAGATGTGCTGGACACCATCGCCGTGGTGCGCATCAATATCGATGTAGACAACGCGGCAGCCCGCTTCTGTGAGCTGCTTGGCCGCTATCCCGCAGTCGTTCGCCAGGCAGAAGCCGGCTGCCCGATCCGGCATGGCGTGATGCAGTCCACCGGAGTTATTGAATGCATACTTGTTCTCCCCGCTGACAATGCGGCGCACCGCTTCTTTCGTGCCGCCGAGGTAAAGTAGAGTCGCATCATACATTCCAGGAAATGCCGGATTGTCGCCGGCGCCGAAGCCGTGTCTTACCGGATCGTCTACAGACACTCCCCGGTTGAGGTCTTGCAGAGCGGCAATATATTCTGCTGTATGTACGAGCCGGAGGTCAGCTTCACCCGCGGGTGTAGGCGCGACAAGTTCGATTTCAGACCTATCAAACAAACCATAGGCTTCGAGCAGGCGGCAGTTCATTTGTAATCGCACCTGCTGAAGCGGGTGCGATCGGCTAAATCGATAGCCTAGGTAGGCATCGCTGTAGAGAAATGCCGCCTGCGACATCGATCAGGCGTAACCCTTCGCCTTGAGGTTTGTCAGGGAGATCTTAACCGACTCGACACTGGAAAGTTTGCATGTATCCTGCTCCACGATCAGATAACGAACTCCGGCATTAACCGCGGCATCGACGATGCCGTCGAGCGGGAGGCTGCCGGTTCCTACTGGGGCGAAGGAACGATCGGTTGGATCAAGGTCCTTGATATGCAAAAGCGAGAGACGAGTCGCATGCTTGTTGATAAATGCGACTGGATCGTTATCTGCAAAGAGCGCCCAGTATGTGTCCAGCTCAAAGGTCACCAAAGCGGGATCTGTCTTTTCAATTAATGTCTCAATACCGCTTTTCCCTTCGAACGTTTCGCGAAATTCGAAGTCATGGTTGTGGTAACCGATCGTGACCCCGTACTTCGAAAGCAGTTCACCGGCGGCGTTCAGTCGCTCCGCTACCGCCGGGTAGCCTGCGCCGCCCAACCGGTCATTGTCTCCCAAATGGGGCACGACCACAGTACTTACGCCGAGGTCAAGATAGCTTTCGATAGTTTTTCCGACGTTTGCGCCTTCGAGTTCCGAGAGACCAACATGAGCAGAAATGGGTTTCAAGTCTGCCGCTTCCAACTTTGCTTTTAGTTCGGACGAGCTTAGTCCGTAGTGTCCTGCGAGTTCGACGTTGCGATAGCCTATAGCCGAGAGTTCAGCAAAAGTTCCAGACAAATCTTTTTCAGTCGCATCTCGAACCGTGTAGAGCTGCAGTGCAATTGGAATCTGTGTCATAGCTTCACCTAACGTTTTTTGGATTTCTGATCCGGTCGTTCCGTCGACGAGCCTTCAATTCCAGTATCGAGCCCATCGGCGTCGTCTTCAATAAGCCCTAGCGACGGCATCTCTCTCAGAAATGGAGACCGGGTCAATGCGCGCGCGAGGTGCTGCTGCGGCCAAGACAAATATACTACCTTTTTCGCGCGAGTAAGAGCAACGTAAGCGAGGCGCCGCTCTTCTTCGATGCTGTCTGGGATAAGCTGCTTTTTATCTTCATCAAAAAACCGTAAGCTTCGATGGTGCGGAATCATTCCCTGTGCGAAGCCAACCACAAAGACGACATCCCACTCCAGGCCTTTGGCGCGGTGGATTGTCATCATTTCTACATAGTCGCCGGCGGGCTCCTGTCCAGCAGTCTGCTGCTGGGCAAGGATGAAGTTCAGATAGTCCTTAGCAGTAGGAAAGGATTGGGAGGAGACGCAAAGCTCTTCCAGATTGTCGAGCCGAGAGTTGCCTTCTTCTTCGACATGTCCTTCTTCGCGAAGCAGGTAATCGTCGTAACCGAGTTCACGCGCTTTTCGAAGACGCGCTTCGGCGGTATCGCCCACCTCTGCTACTGCTTTGATCATCTCACGGAAGTCGAGGATGGCAAGTCCGTGCGCCGTCTTGAATTGACCGGTAAGAAGCGCTTTATAGAACGAGATACCCTTCCGCTGCGCTTCGAGCTCCACCTGCGCGCAGAACGCGCCGCCCAGATAGTGCGTCGGCTTCCCGAACTTTTTGCTGGGGACATTCAAAATGCGCTTTGCGGCTTCAGCGGCGGCGGGGCTGTCACGTTCGACGGAAAGATGAAGAAAGGCCGCAAGGTCGCGTATTTCTTTTCGTCCATAAAAACCCATTGCGCCTTCCAAACGGTAAGGAACACCATGCTTAATCAGCGATTCCTCGAAAGCTCTTGAATAGGCGTTCGTTCTGAAAAGAATGGCGCAGTCGTGAAGGTCTTTGCCTCTCGACTGGTGTTTTACTAATTCCTGCGCCAGCCAATCCGCCTCGGCGTCCGCATCAACGTGCATCGTCGCGGTCGGAATTTCCGCCTCTTCTTGCGACGGCAGCATCTGCAGCCGATAACGCTCATCGATTCCAGCACGCTCGATCAGTTCGTTCGCCACCCGGACGATGGTGGCCGATGACCGGTAGTTGGTCGGCAGCCGCAGAATGTCACCCTGAGGATAGGCAGCCGTAAACTGTGCGACCGTTGAATTCGGATCGGCTCCTCGGAAGGAATAGATCGCCTGACCAATATCCCCCACAATGAAAATATTGCCGGCTTCGGATGTCATGAGGCGGGCAATTTCCCATTGGACCGCGCTGGTGTCCTGGGTTTCGTCGATCGACAGCATCGTAAACATCTCGCGATACTTTCGACGCACCGAGTCATTGGTCTGAAGCAGCTTCAGAGTTTCGATCAGGAGGTCATCAAAGTCTAGCCTTCGAGACGGCTTTTTGGTAAGTAAATCGAACTTGACGTCTTTCGCCATTTCATAGTTGCGCCAGAACCGCACCAGAGTATTGATTCCAGCGTCCGCCGTGCCCGGCGAATGGTCACGAAACGCTGCTTCTGCATTTTCAACCGAATAGCCGCGGTTTTTGACTGCGGAAACTGCTGACAGCGCCGATTTAGGATCGTAGGAAATATTCATGCCGAATGGCGGGGCCGGAAGTCCCTTTGCCAGCCATTCGCGGTCTCCAAGAATGGCGCGGGCGACACGCATCTGCCAGTGCTCGTCGGCAATCTGAAAATAACCGGCCTTGCCGTGCAACAGGGTCCACTCCGTCTTAAGAATGCGCAGGCAGTGTGAGTGAAAAGTCCCTATCCAGAGCTTTTCAACCATCGCCGGACCCGATTCGCCAAGCATGGCTGTCAGCCGCGATGTCATTTCATCGGCGGCCTTTTTGGTGAAGGTCGCGACGAATATCTTTTCAGCCGGTATTCCTTCCGCCAGCAGCCGCGCAATACGTCGAGTCAACACGGTAGTTTTGCCTGAGCCGGCGCCGGCAAGGACAAGAAGGGGGCCTTCATTGTGGTTGTAAGCCTGTAGTTGGTAGCTGTTAAGCGAATCAGTCAGTTTTGTGCCGAGAAGGGAAGCTCGGGCAGCGTCATGATCTTGAGTAAGTGCTTCGAGGGTAGCTTGCATAGGGCCACATTATACAACGCGCCTCGAGCTTACTGCCGGCTCGACGGAGGAGTAGCGTATAATTTATAATCATCAAATGGAGAGGTGTGTTTACTATGTCGACCAGTGCACGAGGAGTAATTTTATCTGAGGCGGGCAGCGAACCCGAGCTTATCGATCTGATTATCGACGATCCAGGCCCGGACGAGGTGCTGATCAAAATCACGGCATCTGGAGTCTGTCACACCGATCTACACGTTAAAAACATGAACGGCATGGGAATGGCATTCCCGATACTGTTAGGACACGAAGGAGCCGGCATTGTCGAAAAGGTAGGCGAAGGCGTGATGGATCTCAAACCAGGCGATCCGGTCGTCATTGCCTACCGCGCTCCCTGTGAACAGTGTCCTGCATGTTTGCGCGGCGATCCGCGTCGGTGCTGGATTGCGCTTCGTCCGAAGCAGCGAATCCACCGTGCGTCCGACGGCCGGCTCTGTTCGCAAGTCCTTCGCTGCGGCACCTTTGCTACTCACACAGTGGTTCACTCTAAAGCAGCAATCAAGATGCCCAGCGAGATGCCGCTGGATAAAGCCTGCCTAATCGCTTGCGGCGTAATCACCGGTGTAGGCGCCGCGCTGAACACCGCTCCTATCTTCCCCGGAGCGAATGTCGCCGTGTTCGGCTGCGGCGGAGTGGGTATTTCCGTCATCCAGGGCGCCCGTCTCGCTCACGCCAAACGAATTATCGCGGTCGATCTCTCGCCTACCAAGCTGCAGTGGGCGAAGGTGTTTGGAGCGACTCACACCGTGCTAGCCGGATCGGGGGATCCGGTGGCCGCCGTCCGAGAGATTGCAGACGGTGTCGGTGTGGACTTCGCCTACGAAGCGGTCGGTATTCCACTTACAATCAAGCAGGCAGTCGAATCGCTGGCATATGCGGGGACTGCAACGCACATCGGCCTGCCCGCCGACGAACAGCACGTTGACCTGAACTTCGGCAATATCGACACGGGTGTTTACTGGAACAAAGCAACCATCAAAGTGTGCCACTGCGGCGATGCACTGCCGTCAAACGACTTCCCTCTCCTTGCGCAGCTCTATCTCCAGGGCCAATTGAAGCTGGACGAAATGGTTACAGCAAAAATCGGGCTGGGCGACGTGTCGGACGCCTTCCATGCCATGGAAACCGGCGATGTCCTTCGGAGTGTCATTATTCTTTAGCCGGTTACAAACCAAGTTCACGTGAACGGACTAGGCAGGAAGAAAAGTATTCAACAGCACCGCGCCGGCTTTTGCTGCCGTGAGTTGGTAGTCGCCGGCTGAAGCCGGCACAATGTAAGAGCGGCCCTGGACCAGTTCGATCTCTCCGATTTTTACGCTGCCGGCATGAACGAAAAGGTGATGGAAAGCAGCTGCGCTTGACAGGCCCTGGCTGCCGCCGTCACCTAGAGTTATGCGATCCATGTTAAAGTAGGGAGTCCGGAAAATAGACTCGACTTTGCCTCCGTCAGTTTCGGAGAGAAGTCCAGGCTGCCGAACGTGCTGCGAGAGATCGTTATGGTAGCTGTCCTGTTCAATTGTCGCCAGGTAATCGTCTACGTGAGTCGCCCTCAGTTTACCATCGTCCAGGATCTTCCCTTTGTCGAACCCGCGCATGGAACAGAACTCATCCTGGACGTCAATCTGCACTTCGTAGACAAGGTTGCCTTCGGGATAGTTGACATTGTCTTCTTCCCAGGAGTGGTGAATACCACCGGCTGTAAGATCGACGATATCGTCAGTCTGGGCGTGGACCGTGTTCACATAGGAAAGCGGGTTCAGCGACGCAATCCGATTCGATGCCTGCTGCCTCGCGTCTTCCACCGTCCGTTTTCCCGCCGTCACCTCGTCGCTTAAACGATGCATGTGATCGTCAATCGTTCGTAGTACGTTCGAGTATGCGTCGAACGACGTCCCTGCCTTCAGTCCGAAGGTGAAGAGGCCGGGCGCAAGATAAAACCATGCTTCGGGCTTTGGCAGCCAGTGGCCGAGCTTCTTGCCTTCTGGAAGATGAACTTGAAACGAGTTTCCTTTGGCCTGAGTCAGTTTGATCAGAAGCGAGATAGACAATCCGTATTTAGCGACGACGGCGCTGCCAAGCCAACCTTCGGGGTCTTGCTTAATGAGATCAGAAAAAAGAGTTGCAGCTTGTGTTTTGGGATCGATCAGCTTGGATGTGCTCGCAAGCTCGTAACTCTGCCCTACTTTTTTGCCGGCCCAATCGTCGCTATCCGAGAGGCCTTTGAGGTCGATGATATAGCGACCTCCCCAACTTGGCTGCTCAATGAGCTCGTCTTGCACCAACCATGGATTGCTTTCAGGCATCTCGTTATCTCCAGCAGAGTGTTTAAGGGTTATACCCCGATTTCAAACTACGCGATTTCATCGGGCTTCGTAACATCCGGGACATCGACGCCAAGGGCGGTTGCGAGGTCGTTCTGATGATCTTGCTCCTGAACCAGGATGGTACGGATATTCTCGGCGACGGCGTACTCACCGAGCGCTTCAGCCTGACGTACACGAATTCGGTAGTTCTTTACCGTTTCGTTTTCATTGTCCAGATCGAACTGCAGCATGTCGGTCGCCTTGCTCGACGTCTTGACCGCCTTCGGTATTACAGTTGGATCGCCGCCCAGGTAATCGATCTGGTTGGCGATCGTGAGCGCGTGCTGCAGTTCCTCATGCGCATGTTTTTCCAGTTCACCGGCGATAAACTGATAGGCCGCACCCTTCAATACTTGCGAATAGTTAACGTAGGCGATTATTGCCTGATATTCTCGGGAGAGATCTTCATTAAGAGCCGCGATCAGTTGCTCGCGAGTCAGTACAGGTGGTTCTTGGCTTGGCATTTTGATTCCTCATGCGTAGTGGAGGGCGGGCAGCCCATTGATCGAGTATTACCCGTGGAAGCACAAAGTTACTCCGCGAGGATGTTAAAATTACCGGCTTATGACAAAGGTTTTGTGAAATAGATACCAGGATCTTAGACTTCACGGTCTTTCACTCTCTATTTGCTGGTATAACATAAGTAAGTTTTATCGTGATCAAAAAAGTTCTCCCAGCAACAATAGTTATTATCGCCAATGTGCCCGACGAAGGTGTGCTGAAGGCGCGTCTCCAGGCAGATCTGGCATCGTCTGACTGTACGCGTCTCGCCGCAGCCTTTTTGCGAGACACAGTAGACGCTGCGCGACAGACCGCTTCCCATGTTATGGTTGCCTACAGCGCGGAAAACGGCGAAGCTGATCTAGCCGCGCTGCTGCCGGCCGATGTTCAGCTAATTCCGCAAAGCGAA
>PLAD01000057.1 GCA_003134215.1 Armatimonadota bacterium | reverse complement strand
GGAGGGCCTGCCCGCTGCACTCATGGAAGCCATGTGTATGGGAGTTCCGTCAGTCGCGACCGATATACGCGGAAACCGCGATATTATCGTTGACGGCGTCAACGGGCTTCTGGTTCGATTAGGCGATGTTCCGGGCATGGCAGACGCGTGTCGGCGGATATTGACTGACAAGCCGCTCGCCGACAAGTTTGCCGAGAATGGTCGCGAGTTAATTGTCAGCAAATACGATACAGCACGAACTGTCGCACAACAAATGGCGGCATACGGACAGGCCGTCAAGTTTGCGTCGAAAGAAAGTAAAGTAAGACCGACAATGCGGCCGGTTGGAGAATGGGACGTAAAGTAATGCGCCTCTTCGTAACAGGCGGTGCCGGGCACACCGGGTGTAACTTTTTACGGTTGTTTTTGTCGGATAACGACAAGAACAATGCCGTGGTGCTGGTTAAACCAACCACCGATAGAAGCTACTTGCCGAAAGCTGGGGACAATAGAATTGAGATTGTTGAAGGAGACATCCGAACGGAATCTATTTCGCAGTTCATGTCGGGATGCGATGCGTTGATGCATATCGCCCACCAGACTCTTTGTCCTGCGATAGTTGATCAGGCACTGAAGTCTGGTGTACGACGCGTCTTTTTCGTGACAACCACTGGCGTTTTTTCAAAGTTTAACGATCTGTCAAATGAATACAAGCAGATCGAAAATCAAATTCGCCAATCCAACCTGGATTGGACCATACTTCGTCCGACCATGATTTTCGGCAGTGAGCGTGACGCAAATCTGCATAAACTTCTCCGTTACCTTAATTCCTATTCTGTGTTTCCAGTATTCGGCGACGGGAACGGATTGATGCAGCCGGTTTATGTAGGTGACCTTGCCGAAGGATTACTGTTGGCGACAAAAAACGGTGATGCAACGGTCCGGAAAGAATATAACTTGTCGGGCGAAGCGCCATTGACATATAATAACCTGGTAAAAGTAGCGGCAAAGGAGCTTAATCGAAATGTCCGCTTAGTCCATGTTCCGTATGCGGTAAGCCTTGCCTTGTCGATGGCTGCCGAAACCGTTCTCGGAAAGAGGTCGCCGATTGTATCAGAGCAGGTACGACGGCTTAAAGAAAATAAAGCCTTTTCTTGGTCGGAAGCGCGGTCCGATTTCGGATATAGCCCTGGGACATTTGTCGATCGAATACATTTGGAGGTCGAACGGCTTCGAGCGGTAGGGTTAATTGCATAGTGCTTTTGGCGTGACCTCGCCAGTCAAACGGGTATAGTAAAAAGTGTCGTCCACTTAATCGCCATGGATACATCTTCTATTCGACATTCCTTAAGCAGTATTCAATCCGCATCCGGCTTAGATTCATCGCCGCAGGGTGAAGTCGGCGAATTGGGTACATATAGGCTTGTGAAACGTTTGCTGGATATTTTGGCAAGCCTGGTATTGCTCATTTTGTCGAGTCCATTCTTGTTTTTGTCTGCTGTAGCAGTTGGTTGGGAATCGCGAGGTCCGGTGATTTACAAGCAGCTGCGAGTCGGAAGAAACGGTCGATCATTCGTCCTTTTCAAAATTAGGACAATGCTTGTCGATACGCCGACTATGACGACTGAGGACCTCAAAAAATCTGGGAAGACGTACTATACGAGGTCAGGCCTGCTGCTCCGAAGGTTCAGTTTCGATGAGCTGCCGCAGCTCTGGAACGTTCTCATTGGAGATATGAGCTTGATTGGACCGCGTCCATCATTGGCGACTCAAGAATGGCTTAATTCACAGCGCAAATACTTTCGAGTCCTGGAACTTCGCCCGGGGATTACCGGGCTCGCGCAGGTCTCCGGCAGAGACGAACTTTCCGATTCAGACAAGGTTGCGTTCGATGCCGACTATCGATCGCGCTGCTCGTTCCTGTTGGACTTCAAGATAGCATTAATGACCGTTAAAGCGGTGTTTTCGGGAAACGGCGCCAACTGATTGGTTGAAGCTATGATTACCAATAAACCGAAGGGTGAACTACATTATGCGTTTTAGCCGTCGCATCCTCGGACAATTGCTCATTGATCTCGTGATCGTCAATGTCTCGACAGCGCTGGCTGTAATTGTGCTCTATGGTTTACAAGGGCATGCCACGCAGCAGATGCTTCACCTGGTGATGCGCTTCTCGCTAATCGTCACAGTTCTGAGAATTCTCTCACTTTATATACTGCGGGCGTACCGAATACATTGGCGGTATATCAGCCTCCACGACTTGCAAAATATCGTCTGGGCAACCACCTTCTCCAGCCTGGTATTTTACATTCTCACGATCAGCATAGCAGCGCCGACGCCCCCAAGACTGGTGCAGATACTGGACTGGGGCATCAATATTTTCGCCATCGGAGGGGCCCGCCTCTTCTTCAGGTGGCTGGATTGGAAATGGCTGCGTACTTGCCCACCCGGTCGCCGAAAGCTTAAGACGCTTATCGTTGGTGCAGGTGATGCGGGTGAGACAGTTGCGCGAGATCTTGTTCGACGTACCGATAGTTCTTACCAGCCTGTAGGCTTCGTTGACGACGACCCGCGGAAAGTTAATATCCGTATCCATGGGTTGCCAATTCTAGGCAAGACTTCTGAAATACCGGAGATCGTTGCCAGATACGCGATAGAAAGCATATTGATAGCGACGCCGTCTGCAGTCGGCTCTCAAATCCGAGACTTAGTCACAATTTGCGAACAAACAGATGCGCAGCTTAGAATTCTCCCAGGTGTGATTGACGCGCTTCAGGGAAACTTTGCCCCGGCTATTAGGCAGGTGGAGATCGAGGACCTGCTCCGGCGTCCACCAATTAAAGTGGACCTAGAAGAGATTGCATCGTATATCTCGAACGAAATTGTTCTGGTCACTGGAGCAGGCGGAAGTATCGGTTCAGAGCTTTGCCGTCAGATTGCGTCACTGAAGCCGAAGACTTTAATTCTCCTGGGCCAGGGCGAAAACTCGGTCTTTGAAATTCAGCAAGAGCTGATTCGCTCCCTTCAGTTTACGCCGATCGGATTGGTTGGAAGCGTACAAGATGTCCGCCTGCTGAATGAAGTGTTCGATCGTCATCGGCCGTCGGTTGTGTTCCATGCTGCAGCGCACAAGCATGTTCCGTTGATGGAGGAAAACCCTTGCGAGGCGATCAAGAATAATGTCCAGGGTACACGGAACGTCGCTGAAGTGTCTTCCGAATACGGCGTCTCACGCTTCATCTACGTTTCGACCGACAAAGCTGTCAACCCGGTGTCCGTCATGGGAGCATCCAAACGCGCCGGAGAAATGGTGATACAGGCGATGGCCAGGCGCAGCCGCACTCAGTTCGTTGCGGTCCGCTTTGGCAACGTCCTGGGAAGCCGTGGCAGCGTTGTCCCAATCATGAAGCGACAGATCGATAGGGGAGGGCCCGTGACGGTCACTCACCCGGATATGACCCGTTACTTCATGACAATACCTGAGGCTGTTCAACTGATAATTCAGGCGGGCGCAATGGGACAGAGCGGCGAAATCTTCATTCTTGATATGGGCGAGCCAGTCAAGATCGTCGACCTCGCGAGAGATCTGATCAAACTGTCCGGTTTCATCCCGGACAACGATATCAAAATCATCTTTAGCGGAATACGCCCCGGTGAAAAAATCTTTGAAGAACTGCTGACTGCCGACGAGCGAAACTTGTCGACGACCCACGAAAAAATATTCGTGGCTCCAAGTCAGCCATTTGACTTTCAATGGCTGTGGCAGGAGTTAGATCACCTTTTCGAACTTTCGCGGGAAGGTAAATCGAATGCGGTTCGTGAAGGTCTGTTCGCAATGGTGCGATGCCCCAGGATCGCTGTCATTGAAGAAGGATTAGCGGCAGGAACCTTCGCAGCATCAATTCGTACCCTGACTTCCGCTGTTGACAAACCGGACCCGGCCAAAGCCGTATTGCGAAAGCCGGACAATGTTTCGGTGTCCCGTGACACAGTTCATGAAGTACGGACGGAGCACGGCCCGTGGTTAAATGAGAAAAATGGGATAGACCTCACTTATAAAAACGGAAGATAGAAAAAGGATTTTTATGAAATTGGCAGCCTTCGATCGCCTGCACCGAAATTCGACGGCAGGAAAGATTGCTCTTTCCATTTTTGCTGCGATTTCCTGTTCAATGACGGCCAACGCAGCACCTACGGATATAATCGCCGACAATAGCATCATCCGTGATGATCTTGCACGCCTCGCTCAGGATGGCCTCATTAAGACGGAACCGTCGAGCTTGCTTCAAGATCGAATACTGACCCGTTCGGACGCTGCGCATCTACTGGAAGATGGACTTGGACTTCTCAGCGGGGCCACCCTGTCAGATCATGGAGTGGTACTGGAAAGGGTCATGGATGGACTTGGACTTCGCAGCGGGGCCACCCCCCGACTTGGCGGACAAGAAGATGTCGCTGCGATACGTAGTGCAGTGATCGAACTGCGGCCGGAGCTTGTTACCGATCGTGTCGATGTCAATGCGCTCTTAAAGGGCCTGCCCGCAAATGACACGTCGTACGATCTTGCGTTAGAGGCCGAAGCTCGGATCAATAACGGTGGAACGCATGCACCCGGGTCAGGAACGATCGGCATCTACCGCGGAGCGGTCGTCGGAGACCTTGGCTCCTCAACTCAATATGGCCTCGCCGTTTCAAATCAGGCCGAAGATGATCGACGAATCTTTTTCAATGACATTGGCCCGCACGATTATTCGGCTCTCAGCCAGGCCTACTTGCAATTTAATGGCTGGCACGGCTTAAATTTCCTGGCCGGCCGTACAGACGATAACTGGGGCGCTGGCGCGATCGGCGGATCGTTGATCTCCGATAACAGTCCGCCGCTCGATCAACTGCGTGTTTCCTTTCCCTTCAGCCTTGGCAAATCATTTGGTCGGCATTGGAACTACACCCAGCTTGCAGCCACTTATGATGAGAACCAAAAGAGGATTTACTTCCAAGCCCGACGGGTTGAAATCAATTTCAACAGCAAGTGGAGCGGCCAGTACGAAGAAGCCCTCAAAAGCACATCAAGCAGTATGCTCGTTCGCGCTCCGCTTCCCTTCTACCCAGCAAAACTTATCGATAACAGTACCACTAACGACACCACGGAGTTTATTGCTAACTTCGGACTGCAGTATCAGCCCGTGAAGCAGCTTAGAACCTATGGGCAGTTTCTGTTAAACGACATTAATAACCCGTTTCGAGTGATAGGATTGCAAGGCGGGAGTAATACGCCCCAGCGCCTCGCGTATATTGCGGGCGCATCGTATGATTCTGGATCTGGGACATCTATTACTGCGGAGTATTCGGCTGCGAATGCGACCACGTACCTAGATTCCAAGCCGAACTTGGCATGGATAAAGGGCGCTTACGACAATCTTGGTTTTCCTTCGGGTCCGAATTCTAACGAGGTCGATGGACTCATCAGTCAGAGGCTGTCGCCGCAGATCACTCTTTATTTGGACGGTCGCGATCGTTTTCGATTCAATAACAGCTATCCCGCGCCGACGGTTCGTGAAGTCGCGGCATCCGCTAAATACCAGATCGACCGCCGCAATAGCTTCAGTCTGACCTATCACGATTACCATCAGGAAGCGTTTCCTATTTCCCCTGGTGCGCCGGGTTATCCAGGGGGAGACGGGTTTATTCCTGTTTCGGAGTCGAACCCGGGCGTCACATCCTATATCCGTGAACTCGATGCCGGCTATACGTTGGTCTTTTAGACCAGCCAATGCTCTATCTGGTTGCGACGCCCATTGGTAATCTCGAAGATATTAGCGCGCGCGCCTTACGCATTCTCAATGAGGCGGACATAATTGCCGCCGAGGACACGCGCGAGACGCGGAAGCTTCTGTCCCATTTTTCGATTAAGACATCGCTGCACTCGTACCATGAGCATAGTGGAGAATCCGCGACCGGCGCGCTCATTGAAAGAATGATCGCCGGCGCAGTGATCGCATTGGTCACCGATGCTGGAACCCCGGGGATATCCGACCCAGGGGTGGACCTTGTACAGGCGGCGATTCGTGCTAACATTACGGTCACCCCAGTACCTGGTCCATCGGCTGTAATTACCGCAATCGTGGCATCAGGCCTTNNCGTATTCGAAGGATTTTTACCGCGGACACGCAGCAGTCGTATCGCGAAGCTGAAACTGCTTGCGATGGAAGAGCGGACAGTAGTGATTTATGAAGCTCCCCAGCGTGCAGGAGAAACGCTTGAAGAGATCAGCTCGATCTTTGGTCCGTCGCGCCGCGGATGTGTTGCACGAGAGTTGACCAAAATATTCGAAGAGTTT